>NZ_JAXHDC010000013.1:0-71496 GCF_037072045.1 Oceanobacillus sp. MO10714A
AATTTATTATAATCTTGCAAAAAAGGAATGGCAGATTTGAAGGTTTTGGAGTTGATTTATGTAGTAAATAATTTAGATAATTACTTTACTTGAGCTTAATGAAGTTGATTATTCCAATTTTAAAATGAAGACTAATTTAACTTATAAAGAGATAAACAAATCACATAAGTAGTAACAGGAATTCAGAGGAAGAAAAGAAGGGAATAGCGATGAAAATTTTAGAAGCTAAAAACATCGTAAAAGTTTATGGGAAAGCCAATGATGAAGGGTCAACGACTGCATTAAATGGTATCAACCTTTCTGTGTCGGAAGGAGAATTTGTTGCGATTATGGGGCCTTCAGGCAGTGGGAAAACAACCTTGCTAAACATATTGAGTGGAATTGATAAGCCAACTTCTGGAGAGATCTTTATAGAAGGTCAAAAGTTGAATGAAATGACCGGAGATGCTTTGGCGCGGTTTCGTCGTAGAAAGTTAGGATTTGTCTTTCAGGACTTCAATCTATTGGAAAGTTTAACGGTAAAAGAAAATATTATACTGCCGATGATACTCGAAAAGAAAAGCGGACCAGAAATGGAAAAGAAGGTACAGGAACTGGCAAGTCTCTTTGATATTGAAGCGATTTTAAATAAATATCCCTACCATATCTCAGGTGGACAACAGCAACGAACAGCCGTTAGCCGTGCATTGGCAAATGAACCACAGATTATATTTGCGGATGAACCGACAGGGAATTTGGATTCCAAGTCTTCTACCGTCATTATGGAATGTTTGAAAAAAGTGGTACAAGAGTTGTCAACCACTATACTTCTAGTAACACATGATGTTTTCGCTGCAAGCTATTGCGAGAAGGTTATCTTTATAAGGGACGGGTCCGTTCATTCACACCTAGAGAAAAAATCGGATCGGAAAGCTTTTCTGGATGATATCATGAATCATCTCGCTCTCTTAGGGGGGAGGCAGGATGACATTTAACAAAGTCGTCTGGAAAATGGCGAAGTATCATTACAAGAAATATCTTTTTTATCTTGCATGTAATAGCTTGGCTATCCTTTTTTTCTTTATGTTTATGACAGTTTATTTTAATGAACAACTTGTTGCATTGAAGGAAATAGAAGGGATCCAAAGTCTTCTAGCAATACCGGGAGCTGCACTTATTGTGTTTACCGTATTTTTCATCAGCTATGCTCATCAAATTTTCATGAAGAAAAGGCGGAGTGAGTTTGGTCTACTTATGACACTAGGGATGACGAAACGCGATATTAGCAAACTAGTGCTAATAGAAAATAGCATAATTGCTGTAATAGCGATCATCATTGGAATTGGAGCAGGGACATTTTTTTCTCGGTTCTTTTTTTGGTTGTTATTGAAAGGAACAGGTATTCAGGAAGTTGCCTTTCATCTTAATGCAGACATGTTCATCTATTCCATCGGTGCTTTCATGCTCGTCTTTATTGTATCGATAGCACAATCCCTTTACTTAACGATGAATAGAGATATTATGGAGAACTTGAAAACGGAAAAAATGACGGAAAATACGGCGTTTAAACATCCGGCTATCGGAGGGATTGGAGTAGCATTTGTCGTTGGTCCATTATTGGACTTTTTGTTACGTATACCGATCCTGATGGCGGTGAATATCTCATGCTTTGGGCGATGATAACTTTTATCGGTCTGTATATTGCTTTAAAACATTTGACCTCTTTTTTTATCGGACTCATTAAAAAGAATAAGAAACTTTACTATGGTGGATTGCTTTATTGGACGAGCATTGATCATAAATATAAACAATTTACCTCGATTATGATACTCGTTACTATTATGGTGATGACCACACTTCTATATAGCACAATTGTATTTTACGGCTATACGGAGACTGGAAAAGAAGCCATCGAAAGAAATCCTTATACAATCGCGTTTATTTCGACGGACAGTAAAAATAATTTACCTGCAGATGAAGTTCATGCAATTTTTGATGAATATGAAAATCCTGTAGAGGAGCATTTTACTATCCCAGTCTATTTTAAATTTGAATGGGATGATGATGGTTATCCTTATACGGTTACCTTTATGCCTCTTAGCGCATTCAATGAGGTGACTGCAAGTGGATTTGAATTGCAGGGTAAGGAATTAATCTATCATTTAAATATCAGTACGGAGGATCCTGAAAGTATATCCTATGGTAGGGAATTACGTTTCTCAATTGATGGAGAAGAAATCCTTTATGATTATACTAAAGTAATTGGGGAGAAACGCTTTAATTATTTGGATGAGTTTTTTATTATAAACGATGCGGAACTAGAAACGTTGAAGGGTAATTTAGATGGGCTTGAAGCAACAGCCCATTTCATTAATGTTAAAGATTGGAAGGACTCGGAAGAAGCAGTTTTTGCATTGGAACAAGCTTTTAAAAGTTATAACGCCACTACTCCGAATTTGAATGTTGAAAATATTCTTCCGGAAGAGGAACTTTTTTACGTTGATTCTCTGGTGAGTGATTATTCAAACCGCATGAATTCAGAAGGTATTCATTTTTTCGTGGCGATCTTTTTAAGCGTTTTATTCTTTATCGGTTCCTTTCTTCTGCTGTACATTCAATTATTTTCAGAAATTGATAAAGAGGAACTGAGAATCCGCAAGCTGTTTCGCAATGGAATTACAAGTAAAGAAGTGAAAGGATTAGTATCCCGGGAAATCACGACCATATTTATGCTGCCGACCTTACTCGGGTTAATAATTGCATTGTTATATCTTGTTGCGATGGCAACAGATATAGGAGGCGTGTTAGCAAACCCGGGGATTTTGTTCCAGTTTCTCTTGATTGCCGGAATTTACTTTGTGATTTTAATAATTTTTCTTATTTATGCCAAGCGAAAGATGTTTATGGAGATTGCTGGTTTTAGGGAGGAATAATTCTAATTTTTCAACAAGTGTTATTAAATAAATGAAGCCCATTTTTAGTAACTAACAATATTTTGAGGAAATTTAATTAAATAATTTGAGGAGGAATGAATGAAAAATGAGTATTCTATTTAGGAATGAATTGTACGTAAAGGACATTGAGGAATCCTTAAACTTCTATGAAAACATTATCGGGTTAGAGTTGTATGGCAGGAGTAAACGGGGTGCACGATTTAATTATGATTGCTTTTCATTGTTGCTTACTGCTGAAGAGGTGTTGGGAGATAAGCATTACTTTAATAATAAAGCTAAAAGTGAGATTAAAGGAAATGGCTTTGAAATGATTATTGTTGTAGACGAACTGGAAGAGGTGTACCAGCGATGTCTGGACAACAATTACCCAATTGAGGTGGAAGTGGAGAAATATCCGTGGGAGATGAGGGGCTTTAAAGTGGCTGATCCGGATGGGTATTTTATAAGGATTACTTCTAAGTGAGATTTGTGAGATCGTATACTTAAACGAGTAGGATGGAATTGTTCAGTAAAACAACAGGATTGTTGAACAGTTTTTATCATGAAAAGACTGAAGTACAGACGTTCGTGAATGTATGTTCTGTATGTTAAGATATAGAAAAACAGAGGGGAATACCGACTATGGTTACATTAAAACCTTTTTCAAGTAAGTATGTAGAGGAGTTAAATTCTTTTGAGCTACCTGAAGAACAAGCACAATTCACTGCATTACCAAGTAAGATTTTAGAGGAGATTGAAGGGCAACATCGAATTGTTATACTAGATGAAGATGAACCTGTAGGCTTCTTTTTATTGCACGAGACGGAACGTGTAAAGGAGTACTCCGATAATCCTAACGCGATGTTATTAACGGCATTATCGGTTAGCTATGCAAAGCAAGGGAAAGGATATGCTAAACAAGCTATGTTCCTGCTGCGTGATTTTGTTAAAACTGAATTTCCGGATTGTGACGAGATTGTATTAGCGGTTAATCATAAAAATATTCCTGCGCAGAGCCTGTATGCAGGAGTTGGGTTTACAGATACAGGCAGGAGAAAAAACGGTCCTATTGGTGAACAATTTATTTTGAAATTATTGTTGTGAAGTAACTGATTCTTTAGCGGGAGTTATTACTGTCGAAATTATTATGTCAGTTTAAAAAAATGGGGTATAATATATATAGAAAAGCGTAACATGATAGAAATCGTCTGGCGCGCCAACGCCAAACGGTCTAGTGCAATAGCCCTTCAAGGGGGCGACTCAATATACAGTGATAAAATAACTACCTTAAATTAGCTCGTCAGGCTAGGGTGGTTATTTTTTATTTGGAAATGACAGAATAGCTACGATTAGCGCTCCGAATGAAATCATCAGAACCATTGTTACCAAAAGTAATATTGCGATATTTGTATTAGGGATAATAACTTATTTTGTAATTTCTACGATAATAACACTCATAAAATAAGACAGCTTGATTAGATTTTAATTGATTTAGAATGAAAATTTCTTATTTACTTAACCGGCAATAGGGGGGACTTTCCATGTCAAAAGGATTGATACACCACATTGAACTATATGTATCAGATTTAAAAAAGACAGTAGATTTTTGGGGCTGGTTTCTAAAAGATTTAGGCTATACTTCTTTTCAAGAATGGGAAAATGGACAAAGCTGGAAAATAGATCAAACCTATATTGTGTTTGTACAGGCGGAAGATAGGTTTCTTGATACCCCATATCATAGATGCCGGGTGGGACTTAATCACTTGGCGTTTTATGCAAACTCACGTCGGCACGTAGATGAAATGACGGATAAATTACAAGACAGAGGAATAAATATTCTTTATCCGGAGAAACATCCCTTTGCTGGGGGAGAAAACCACTATGCCGTGTACTTCGAAGATCCGGATAGGATTAAAGTGGAGCTTGTGGCCCCCGATTATTGAGGTAACGCCGATTACGGATATGATTGTACAACTATTTAAAAACGGTTCGAACGTGTTGAAAAGCACCAGAATAATGAAAAGGCAAGCGTTTAAAAATCACCAATCATGAATAAGTGATTTTTCCGTATAAAACGTTTCTGAATAAAAGATTACTTCTATAGCTGCTCCAGGCATGTGCCTATTGAAAAATGATGTAAAATATGATATAGTTGCAGGAATTTAGCATTAAAACGTTAAAGGATTTAAGGAAGATACTGGATGATATTTAGTAATAGAAGGAGGTTATCCGATGAGAAGAATTACACTAGAAGAAGTCTTCCTGCATCCAATTACCCAGAAGTATCTCGAGCGTTCAGGGATTGCTCACGCTGTAGCTGTAACGGAGTATGCTTATATTTTTGCAAAACGGTTTGAAGTGGATGCGGATTATGCAACAAAAGCGGCGCTCCTTCATGATATTGGTCATTACACCTGGTATCGAGATGGTGAATGGGATTATGACCTTTATAAAGAAAATGATATCCATGCGATAAAGGGTGCAAGCCGGGCGCATAAATTATTAATCAGACTGGGTGAAGATCGTCACGCAGCGAAGAAAATAGCGATTGCTATCTTGCTCCATACGGATTCATACTTGCCGAATGGACAGCTGGAACTTGAACCGCTTCAGCGAGTTGTCGCCATGGCTGACGAAGCGGATGAAGAAGGTGGAGGCAATCATCATTATAGGGAGATTGACTTTGAAAATGCACTTCTGCGAATTCGTGCGCTTGATGTATAGATCAACAAGGATTTGCATGAGGGGAAAGAGGCTCGAGGTGTTAGTTAAATTAGAATCGAATAAAGTGATAAAAAGTCCGAATGAACAGGATGCGTGACGCATAAGGTAAACTGTTTGTTCGGGCTTTTTATTTTGATTGATACAACTCCCGTAACAATGGTACAATTTTATTGGTGGTATAAGTAGTGAAATTTTGGGGGTTAGTAGGTATGAAATCTTCCGTTCTAAAGAAGCTTTTCATTTATATAATTTTTCCTCTGCTTATAGTTTTCGTTGTTTTGCCACTTTTATCCAGTGATAGTTCCTACTTCGGAATGGTGCGGGTAGAAGAGAAAGAACTGAATGATGACGGCTACAGAATATCCGTCACGAGATTAGATACAGAAGAAGAGGTAAATGTTCATCTCAATGATGCTATTTTTTTTGATGCTGATAACAAACGAGTGCCTATTAATATTGTTTGGGAAGATATATATATTGGAGATGAATACTGGGTTTCTATGCAGAAGAAGAGTGTTCCGTACCGGTGGTTCAGCAAAGATAATTATAACTTATCAGCTTTTTACATGGAATAAAGCTCGGAGTGCCTTCTGACGGACACTCCGAGCTTTTCGTTTTCTTTATTCATTTTCTGCAAAATATTCTTCCATTGTTAGGTTATTCTCGACCATTTCCGTTGCCGCTTTTACTCCGACGTAACGTAAATGCCATGGTTCAAATTGGTATTGTGTTACATCTTCCTTACCTTCCTCGTAGCGGATGATAAAACCGAATGTGTGGGCATTTTCGGCGACCCATTGTCCTTCAGGAGTTTCTCCAAAATCGGTTGTCAACTGATAGGAGACACTTTCACTCGTAATATCCATGGCAAGCCCGGTCTGATGTTCGGATTCTCCAGGGCGTGCACTGAAGATGTTCGCTTCCTCTTCACCATGTTCATCCGCATATGCCTTGAACAGGGAGACTTGGGTATCATAGCCTCGATAACCGGACTGGGCAAACAGTTCATATCCCGCTGCTTCTGCTTCACTGAACAATGCTTCTAACGCTTCCGCAGCCGGTGCGCGTAATTGTTTTTTCGGTAAATCTTCTTCAAATGGGAACCTTACATCCGGGACGACAAGGTCATGGGGCTCATAGTCTTCCGGCAAAGCATTCTCTTTATTTATGATGGCAAGCTGGTCATATGGATTACCAACGACAAGCGATCCACTGTCTGTTGTTACTGGTTCGGCAAGTGGTGGGAGGCCCGCTCCTACTTCGATTGTGAGTTTTCCTTCTAAGATATTTTCCATGGCAGCCTGAGTTGCTTCATCATATACACCTGTTACATATAAATCATCCAGTTGTAATTGAATATCTGTAATTGCCCAGGTCGTTACATCCGAATAAACGCCGTCTATTGGGAGTGTGTAGCCGATTTTTTCCAAGTCTGCTTGCAGTTGAGCTACAGCTTCTCCTTCATCCAGTTTTTGCAATTCACCAGCTGGGGATGCAACATCCTCATCATTCACTTTAACATCTTTTTCCGTTTCTTTTGCTGCTTCCGAATCAGATGAATGATTAGATGTTTCTTCGCCGTCCGTACAAGCGGCTAGTAATAATAGCAATGTAAATAAGGCAATTATAATAGACTTCCGTTTCATTCTAATCCCTACAATCTACGTAATTTAAGTGGTTAGCATCCTACATTTTCTCATAGGAAACGAGGGAGAGCAAGGTGGGAAAGATAATTAAAACATACGTATTAGCTTTAAATGGAATAATCCGTTAAGTACGATTGAGTTGTGAACATGAGCATGTAATTCGAATTCTTGAATGTTCTTTGTAAATCACAACATTGTACAATGATTGTCCGACACTTTGCGATGAAAGCGTGACCATTATTGCTTGGAACGATGTTAAGATTATATATGTAGGAGGGAGAACGTTGGGGCTTGGTGATAGGAGTACAAAGATTCTAAATGAATTAATTAGTAATCCGAGCATAACTAGTGCATCAATTGAAAAGAAGTATAACTTAACCAAAAGACAATTAGGTTATAGCATCAAGAAGATTAATGAATGGCTCGAATTAAATGATCTTCCAATTATAGAAAGAACCAGGCAAGGACGATTTGTTATTAATCAAGCCATCTTTACAGAATTAGCTACCAATGAAAATATAATGCCTGTTTCAGATCCGAATATTCTAACTGAAGAACAACGTGTGTATCTTATTTTACTGATGTTGTTAAGCTCCAAGGAAGAACTATCATTAAATCATTTTACGATTGATTTAGACGTTAGTAAGAACACAATTTTAAGTGATTTGAAACAAGCTCAGGAATTAATAAATAATTATCACCTGGATATTCGCTACTCAAGAAAGCATGGTTATTTAATAGAAGGAAAGGAATTTCAAATTCGTAAACTTCTTATTTATATCACTTACCAAGTGTTGCAAATGAGTAATGGAGAAACAAGATTTAAGGAAATTGCTTTTCTTCATTCTCGTGAGATTGAAGAATTCACGAATCGAATTATAAAAGTGGAAAATGAACTAAGCTTAAGATTTACGGATGAAAAATTGAAAACGATGCCGCTAATTTTACTGCTTATCCTGAGAAGAGTTGAACAGGGCTATGTTATTGAAACTTTTCCCATAGAGTATGAAGAACTGTCTAATACAAAAGAATACCAAGCAACAGAAGAGTTGCTCTATGGTTACAAGAATATCGAAAAGTCAGAAAGGGTATTCATCACCTTACATTTATTAACAGCGAGTATATTCTCTTCAAATCTTGTAATGGAGGAAACAATACCAAATCTATTTCCGGCTATCGATAACATGCTTAGACAATTTGAAAAGAGTGCATGCATTTATTTAAAAGATAGGGACCAGTTACTAGATAAATTGTTTCAACATATTAAGCCAGCATATTACCGGATCAAATATCATCTGACGGACAGTATCGTTCACATGCAAGGGAAGTTAAGTTCACAATTTAAAGAGTTACATCATTTAGTTAAACGTTCAATTGGTCCGTTAGAAGACCTAATTGGTGAAACAATACCAGACAATGAAATTGCTTTCATCACAATGTTAATTGGTGGTTGGATGAACCGTCAAGGGGAGAGCATAGATAAGAAGGTCAAAGCAATTGTTGTTTGCCCACAAGGTGTTTCTGTTTCCAGGATTTTGTTTAACGAGTTGCGAGAGTTATTTCCAGAATTTGTGTTTTTAGACTTTCTGTCGGTCCGTGAATACCTTCATTATCCATTAGATTTTGATGTAGTATTTTCTCCAATATATATTGAAACAGAGAAAAAGCTTTTTGTCACAAAAACATTTCTTGGTCAGGAAGAAAGGAATCGTTTGCGAAATCAAGTCATGCTTGAGATCCATGGATATGTTCCGAACGACATTGATATTAATCAAGTAGTTGAGATCATATCTAACCATGCAGCGATTCGGAATGAAAAAGAGTTAGCTAGAGCATTAGAAGGTTATTTTAAACGCGATGATAATTCAGCCATTATCAAGCAAGTTCAAGAAAGTGATGAATTGAACCTAAATGAAATGATAACACCGGATAGGATTATATTAAGGAATACTGTTTCTTCATGGGAAGATGCTGTTCGAATCGCTGCAAATCCATTGGTCAAAAACGGAAATATTGATAAAAGCTATGTAGAAACCATGATTCAATATAGTTTACAAGATTCATATATCATCATTGGTCCGGGTATGGCAATTCCACATGCAGCTCCAGACGACGGTGTTCATAAAGTTGGAATGAGCTTGCTGAGAGTTCGGGATGGAGTGGATTATCTTCAGACCAATCGAATTCAGCTCATTATTATCATCGCTGCAGAGGATAAGCAACAACATCTACGTGCTTTAATGCAGCTTATGAATTTATCGGGTTCTGATGAAGATCGGAATGAAGTGATAAATGCCAAATCAACTGATGAGGTATATGAAATTTTATCCAGTTATTCCGATGAATAATTTATTTTTAATTAATATACCGAGGTGTAAATATGAGTGATTTAGTATTTGATGAATCTGTCATTCTATTGGATGTAGAGGGAGAGACAGATACACAAGTTTTAGAAATAATAGCAAAAAATTTAGTGAATCATGGGTTAGTGAAGGAAAGCTTCATCTCTGCAATTATGACACGCGAAGAAGAATATGCAACAGGGCTTCCAACTGCTGGGGTATCAGTTGCTATTCCTCATACTGATGTAGAACATGTTATTAAAAAAACTATAAGTGTTGCCGTTCTGAAACAACCTGTTGATTTTAAAATTATGGGGGATGATAGTGAAACAATCCCCGTCCAATTAGTATTCATGTTAGCGATGGATGAAGCGGATTCTCAGCTAGTATTATTACAACGGCTCATGCAGATTTTTCAAGAAGAAGACACACTGAAATACATTATTCGTCAAACGAATAAAATAAACATTAAAAATTTGCTAGAGAAGAAATTAGTAAGTATTGCATTTGAAGGAGGTGAAAAATAATGGCGAAAAAACAAGTACTAGTAGCATGTGGTGCAGGTATTGCAACTTCTACTGTAGTAAACAGTGCAATAGAAGAGATGGCTAAAAATAACAATATTGATGTTGACCTAGTTCAAATCAAAATTGCTGAGGTACCTTCGTATGAAGAAACAGCTGATTTATTAGTAACTACTGCAATGACGAAAAAAGAGTATAGATTCCCAGTGATCAACGCACAATCATTTCTTACTGGCGTCGGTATAGAAGATACAAAGAAACGTATTTTGAAAGAACTTAAAAAGTAAATAATAGTCTCGGCTTTTCTATTCTTGAAAAGCCGAGGTAATAAGCATGATAGGGGGCTATTACAAAAATGCAAACATTTGTAGATTTTTTGCAAGCTTTCTTAGATTTGGGAGCAACGGTAATTCTGCCTGTAGCTATATTCATTTTAGGTTTGTTTTTTGGCCAAAAACCTGGTAAAGCATTTCGTTCAGGTATAACAATTGGTGTAGCGTTTGTTGGTATCTTCTTAGTAATCGATTTGTTGACACTTAACCTAGGTCCTGCAGCTCAATCAATGGTTCAACGACTAGGTGTCGATTTGAATGTAATTGATATTGGCTGGCCGGCGACTTCATCTATTGCCTGGGCATCCGTAGTAGCGGCATTTATTATTCCTTTAGGGTTAGTAGTTAACGTTGTAATGCTTATAACAAAAACCACCAAAGTAATGAATGTAGATATTTGGAATTATTGGCATTATACATTTATGGCAGCTTTAGTATATACCATATCTGGTAGTGTTATTCAGGGACTAATTGCGGCTGTTATTTTCCAAATTGCATGTTTGAAAATTGCCGATTGGACAACTCCTATGGTTCGTGACTTTTATGAAATGCCGGGTGTATCAGTTGCTACTGGCAGTACAATTTCATATGCACCATTTATTCCTTTAGTGAAATTACTTCAAAGGATACCTGGTTTAAATAAATTAAATGCAGACCCAGATTCTATCCAAAAGCGTTTTGGGGTATTCGGAGATTCAATGATTATGGGATTGATTCTTGGCGCTGCGATTGGCGTATTAGCAGGATATGGTGTTGGTGAAGTTATTAACATAGGTATGTCTATGGCAGCTGTTATGGTATTGATGCCTCGTATGGTTAAGATATTAATGGAAGGTCTTATGCCTGTATCTGAATCCGCGCGTAGCTGGTTAAATAAACGATTTGGTGAAAGCGATATTACAATTGGACTTGATGCCGCAGTTCTTTTAGGTCATCCATCTGTAATCGCTACAGCCTTAATCTTGACACCAATTACAGTGATTTTAGCGGTCATATTACCAGGTAACGCAGTACTTCCCTTTGCTGACTTAGCAACAATCCCGTTCGTCATTGCATTTATTGTCGGTGCTTCTAAAGGTAATATTATTCACTCTGTGATTGTTGGAACGATTATGATAGGGTTCTCACTTTATATGGCAACCGATATTGCCCCAATTATGACAGATATGGCAATTTCAGCTGAAGTCAACTTACCAGAAGGATCCGCGATGATATCTAGTATTGACCAGGGTGGTAACTTAATAAACTGGATTATCTGGAAGATATTTGGAATTTTTAATTAAATGAAATGACGTAGTTAAATTGGTAAATATTAATATTTAATATTAACTCTTCGAAAACCTTAAATCGACAGTAATGATATAGCAGGTCCAGATGAAGAGATGACAATTATGGAACGATCATCTGGTAATCGGAGAGCGTTCCATATTTATTTTAAGGAGGATTTGCCGTGAAAGCACTTGTAAAAACAGAGTTAGGATTTGGTCATTTAGAAATTAAAGATAAACCGGAACCATCCCCAGGGAAAGATCAAGTTAAAATCGAAGTAAAATACGCTGGTATTTGTGGTTCAGATATTCATACGTATGAAGGATATTACAAAGTAAAGGCTCCGGTGACGTTAGGACATGAATTTTCTGGCGAAATAGTGGAGCTTGGTGAGGGAGTTAATGAGTTAAATGTTGGCGATCGTGTGACTTCTGAAACTACTTTTTATATTTGCGGTGTGTGTAAGTATTGTCAATCTGGTGATTATAATCTCTGTAATTATCGTAAGGGACTCGGTACGCAACAAGACGGTGGATTTACGAAATATGTAATCGCCCGAAAAGAAAGTGTTCATCGTCTTCCAGATAATGTGGATTATCGTTCAGCTGCGATGACAGAGCCATTGGCATGTACCTATCATGCTATTGAGAATATCGAAATTAATCAAGGTGATCTCGTGGTTGTTATTGGCCCAGGACCGATTGGATTACTTGCAGCTCAGGTTGCGAAAAGTCGTGGAGCTAGAGTTATCATAACTGGTTTAACTAATGATAAAATCCGTTTGGATAAAGCATTAGAAATTGGTATTGATTATGCTGTCAATACACAGGAACAAGATGTAAATGAATTAGTGAATGAATTAACAAATAGCTATGGAGCAGACGTTGTTCTCGAGTGTTCAGGTGCTGTTCCGGCTGCAAAACAAGGTTTAGATCTCTTACGCAAAAAAGGTCAATATGCTCAAGTTGGCATCTTCGCTAATGCCGAAGTGCAATTTGATTTAGAAAAAATTATACAAAAAGAAATCCGAGTCGTAGGTAGCAGAAGTCAAAAACCTGCTGACTGGGAACCATCTCTTGCATTAATGAACGAAGGAAAAGTAAACGCAGAAGCACTGGTGACACATGAATTTAACATTACACAATGGGATGAAGCATATGACGCAATTAAAAGTGGAGATGCAATTAAAGTCTTGCTAACTCCAATAGAAGATTAATAAACACCTATGAAGGGAGTCAATAGAATTGAATAAATATGATAATTTAGCATCAATTATTGATTATACATTACTTGATCCAACGGCTACAAAAGAAGATATTAAGAAGTTTTGCGAAGAAACTATAGAGCATGGGTTTAAAACTGTGTTCGTAAATCCGTATTATATTTCTTACGCACACTCACTCCTTTCTCCGCATGGAATAAAAGTGGGCGCGCCTATCGGATTTTCACTTGGTGGCGCCACTACTCATGTAAAAGTAGAAGAAACAAAGGAAGCGATTGAGAATGGTGCAGAAGAAATAGACATGTTGATTAACTTAGGTGCATTAAAATCAGGTGAATATGATGTAGTGAAAAAAGATATTGTCGAAGTAGTGAAAGTTTCTAAAGGTTTAACGACTAAAGTTATTATTGAAACAGCCTTACTTACAGACGATGAAAAAGTGATAGCAACTGAACTGATTAAGGAAGCTGGTGCTGATTTTGTAAAAACAGCCACTGGATTTAACGGTGGAGGCGCAACAGTTGAAGATGTGAAATTTCTTCGTAAAGTTGCCGGCAATAACATTGGAGTAAAGGCAGCTGGGGGAGTTAAGACTTACGAAGATGCAATGAATATTATTGCAGCTGGCGCAACTCGTTTAGGTGCAAGCAGTGCTGTTGCTATAATCAATGGAGAAAACTCAAAGGTTAATTATTAATTAAGGGAAAGTTGTTTAATTGGAAAGTGACTGAACTCATTAATTTAAAGAAAATGAGGGGTAGATATGGTAGAAACAATGCTTGATTTTATGTTAGGACCAATGCGAGGGATTAGCCATTTTTATTTTGAACATCAGATGTTATTTAACATGATAATAGTTGGTCTTGCTCTTTATAAATTATTTTTTACGAAAAAAAATAAGGCGAATGAATCAACCAACTATTAATAGAACAGCTTAGATGCAAGGAAGGAAGTCTTGATATGAGATCGTTAAATCTCTACGGAATAAAAGATATACGTTTTGAAGATTCTCCCAAGCCTGTTATTGAAAATAGAGATGATGTTATTGTTAAAGTAAAAGCAGTGGGAATTTGTGGATCTGATATATCACGATATAATAAACTCGGGCCTTATGTAGAGGGAATGACTTTTGGACATGAATTTTCAGGGGTTGTTGATGAAGTAGGTGCAGGAGTAACCCATTTCTTACCGGGTGATCGTGTGGCTGCATGCCCAACATACGTGTGTGGTCAATGTGAAAGTTGTAGAAGTGGTCAACCATCTCAGTGTGAAAACTTAACAGTAATTGGTGCTCGTCATCCAGGTGCTTATGCAGAGTATGTAAAAATAGCGGCCAGTCATTTAATTGCTCTTCCAAATGATGTTGATTTCGATACAGCTGCCTTAGTGGAACCATCTTCTGTAGTAGCACATGGTTTCTATCGTACTACTATACAGCCGGGGGCAGAGGTTGCAATTATGGGAGTTGGGAGCATTGGTTTATTAGCGGTTCAATGGGCCAAAATATTTGGAGCAAGAAAAGTCTATGCTATTGATATAGACAATAATAATTTGAAAATAGCAAAAGAACTTGGAGCGGATGTATTAATAAATTCGTTAGAATCACCCGCACATGAACAAATAGCTGATTATACACATGGCCGAGGAGTTGATTTAGCAGTTGAATCTGCTGGCTCCCCAGTAACATCAGCACAAGTATTTGCTCTACCGAAAAAAGGTGGGGAAGTTGTATTTATGGGTATACCTTATGCTGATATAAATATTAAACGTTTTTACTTTGAGAAAATTGTACGCAATGAGCTAAAAGTCTATGGATCATGGAATTCAGTTTCCGCACCGTTCCCAGGAAAGGAATGGAAAACAAGCATTCATTATATGAGTACAGGACAAATCCAGTCTAATCCAATGATTTCCCATAGACTTGAGCTGCGAGAAGGAACAGAAATGTTCGATAAAATTATTAACCGTCAGATCGATTCTATTAAGGTTTTATTTTATCCAGAACTTGGAGCACATGCAGTCTCAAAACCAACCGGTGTTATGAGAGAAAGTTAACTTAATAGAGGATAGAGAAATAAACCTTTTCGCATAACTGTATCTTTACATTAATTTAAAAAAGTAAAAGTTAAAACTAAATTAAATTAGATTCCTGTTGGAGATAATGTTGTATTCATTATCATAGTTGAATACAATTTACTTTAGTAATGCTAGATTAATTCAAAAAAGAAGGCGGTTTCTTTAGCGTTGGTATAAGAGATGGATACTGTTAAAATGAACGTGTATTCCATTTAATCAACCCTACTTCAGTCTACAAGAAATGGTAAAATTAACTGAGCAAATGTTACAATTACGTACAATAGAAGGTAAGATTAAAGCTGTAAAAAATGCAATAAATTTATAGGCGCTTTGTAGCGCGGGACTCGGGAGGGGAAAAAGAATCCAATGAACCAATCAAAACAACTAGTAGGACAAGAAGCAGTAAAATATATTCAAGATGGAATGAAAGTAGGGCTCGGTTCAGGCTCGACTGTATATTATATGGTGAAAGCGCTTGGAGAAAGAGTGAAGGCGGAAGGATTAAATGTTGTAGCTATTTCCACCTCGGAAGTCACGGATGAGTGGGCAAAGGAATTCGGCATTCCGCTTACTGATTTTTCCTATACCCAAGAACTCGATATTGCGATTGATGGTGCGGATGAAGTGGATGACAATCTTCAACTCATTAAAGGCGGCGGTGGAGCGTTATTCCGTGAGAAAGTTGTAGCTGCAGCGGCAAAAGAGTTTATTGTCATTGTGGATGAATCAAAAATTGTTTCCACTTTAGGTAAGTTTCCTTTGCCAGTGGAAATCGTTCCATTCGGCTGGGAAGTAGTCGCTCGAAAGATTGAAAAATTAGGCGGCGCACCAAAGTTGAGAGAAAAAGCTGGTGAAATATTCGTTACGGATAACGGGAACTATATATTGGATTGTGCATTTGAAGAGATCCATGATCCGGTAGCGACACACGAACAACTAATCGCGCTTGTTGGTGTTGTTGAAACGGGTTTATTTGTGGATATGACGAAGAAAGTGATTGTCGCAGATAACGGTAGCACGAAACTGATAACGAAATAATTTAATGAATGGTGGGACAGAGGGTCAGAGGCACTGTCCCAGTTTGGGTAAGTGGGACAAAAGGGTCGGAGGCACTGTCCCAAAAATAATTGATCATCGCTTCTGCAACAAATGCACACCAAAAAGGGCACTGACCCATAGCATTACAGCCTTAGAAAAAAGCATTCGTTCCCGGAACGAATGCTTTTTCTAACGATTCATTTAGGCAACGAGCCTATAAAAATCATACAATAGGATT
This sequence comes from Oceanobacillus sp. MO10714A, assembly GCF_037072045.1. NCBI lineage: Bacteria > Bacillati > Bacillota > Bacilli > Caryophanales > Bacillaceae > Oceanobacillus > Oceanobacillus sp. MO10714A. Next base: position 16,324 of record NZ_JAXHDC010000013.1, read on the forward strand.
CAAACTGGGACACTACCTCTGACCCCTTGTCCCGGCAAAGAGTCTGCTGATTTCAATGATTGTTTTGGTTGCTTTTTCCATGTTGTCGATGGAGATGTATTCGAATTTGCCGTGGAAGTTTTCGCCGCCGGTAAAGATATTTGGAGTTGGCAGGCCCATGTAAGAAAGTTGGGAGCCGTCTGTTCCGCCGCGGATTGGTTCGATGATCGGTTCGATATCAAGGTTTTTCATCGCTTGACTTGCGATTTCCACTACTTCTTTTACCGGTTCAATTTTCTCACGCATATTGTAATACTGATCTTTCATTTCCAGCAAAACATTTTCCGCGCCGTGCTTTTCTTGCATTTCACTGACGAAACGCTCTACAGTATTTTTTCTCTCCGCAAATTTATCTTTATCATGGTCACGGATAATATAGTACACTTTTGTTGTTTCGACATCACTTTCTATGGAAATCAGATGATAGAAGCCTTCATAGCCCTCCGTATGTTCCGGTGCTTCTTTTTCCGGGAATTTCTGAATGAATTCAACAGCGAGCTTACCGGAGTTTACCATTTTATTTTTGGCGGTTCCTGGATGGACACTATTTCCTTTAAAAGTTACTTTCGCAGCTGCTGCATTAAAGCTTTCATACTGCAATTCGCCGAGTGGACCGCCATCGACGGTGTAAGCATACGTCGCATCGAAACGCTTTACATCAAAATGTTGTGGACCGCGCCCAATTTCTTCATCTGGTGTAAAGGCGACGCGAATGCGGCCGTGCTCGATTTCGGGGTGTTGCTTCAAATAATTCATCGCTGTCATGATTTCTGCGATTCCTGCTTTGTTATCGGCACCAAGCAATGTTGTGCCGTCTGTGGTCATTAATGTATGTCCTTTATAACTAGGGAGCTCGGGAAACTCCTGTGCAGATAGCACTACGCCAAGTTCTTTATTCAGCGTAATGTCATTGCCATCGAAATTCTCGATAATTTGCGGATTAACATTTTTGCCTGTAAAGTCGGTTGCTGTATCTAAATGAGCAAGGAATCCAATAGTAGGAACATCTTTATCTGTGTTGCTCGGAAGTGTTCCCATTAAATAACCATTTTCGTCGGCTTCCACGTCTTCTAGTCCAATTGCTTTCATTTCGCGGATTAATACGTCGACAAGTTCGAGTTGGCCTTTTGTCGTTGGGATTGTCGTTGAGTTCTCATTCGACTGGGTGTCAATTTTGGCATATGTAGTAAGTCGTTCAATTAGTTCTTCTTTCATCCTGCATCCACTCCTTTAATAATAGTCTGATTAGCAATCACATTACCCATAGTTTAGCATACATTTACGGAAGCGCCGAATGCGACTCCGGTTAAGTATCGGAAAATTTGAATAAAAATCTTTCTTGTTTATAAAGAAACGGCTACAATGAAGGTAAGGATGAAATGATTTGGAGGGAATTTTTGATGACGAATTTAATCAGCGTGGAACGCTTAAAGAAACGATTAGAGAATAATCAAGATAATACGGTGATTGTGGATACAAGATTCAAGCTTGATGATGAAGATGCAGGAAGGAAATTGTATCTGGAAAGTCATCTTCCTGGTGCAGTGTATTTGGATTTGAATAGAGATCTTTCAGGAAAAATACTCAAACATGGTGGTTCACATCCATTGCCGGACTTCCCGAATTTCATTGAAAAACTTGGAAATATTGGGATAGATGAAGATACAACAGTTGTTATTTATGATGAAGGCAATGATATGTTTGCAGCGAGGCTCTGGTGGTTGCTTGATGCGCTTGGCCATGACAAGGTATATATTTTAGAAGGTGGCTATGCCCGCTGGGTGGAGGAAGGGAATGAAGTGACGGATGCGATTCCTTCCCTTAAACCGAAAAAATTCACCGCAACCTTTGATGAGGATAAAATTGTTGATATGCAGACGGTGAGAGAGAAGTTGGATACAGACGCGGTATTGATTGATTCACGTGCGAAAAATAGATACTTAGGAGATTATGAACCGCTTTATAGTAAAGCAGGTCATATTCCAGGAGCGAAAAATTATCCGTGGCAAGCCGTTCTTTCTGCAGATGGGAAGTGGCTTAAGGGAGAAGAATTGCAGCAACATTTTTCGGATTTGGATAAAAATGATGAAATTATCGTCTCCTGTGGTTCCGGTGTTTCTGCTTGTGTTAATATAATAGCATTGAAGGCTGCTGGGTATGAGAATGTGCGGCTTTATCCAGGGAGCTTCAGCGATTGGATTTCTTATGATGAAAATGAAATTGAAATCGGGGAAGATTAAGCGATGGATGTAACACGTTGTTCCTGGGTAACGGATGATCCGCTTTACATGGAATATCATGATCAAGAATGGGGTATACCTGTACATGATGACCGGAAGTTTTTCGAAATGCTTACACTTGAAGGTGCTCAAGCTGGTCTAAGCTGGATTACAATTTTAAAACGGCGGGAAAATTACCGAAAAGCATTCGATGATTTCAATGTGGAAGTGATCAGCCAATATTCCGATTGGAAAGTGGAGGAGCTGCTGCAGGATTCTGGAATCATCCGTAACCGTAGAAAGATAGAATCTGTTAGGAAGAATGCGCAAGTCTTTTTAAAGATACAAGATGAATTTGGCAGCTTTGATGCTTATATTTGGCGGTTTGTCGGTGGAAAGCCGATCATTAATCATTGGAACAAACATGAAGAAGTCCCCGCGAAGACAAAAGAATCAGAGACGTTAGCTAAAGATTTGAAAAAGCGGGGCTTCAGTTTTGCTGGACCAACTATTTTGTATGCTTTTATGCAGGCGACAGGCTTGGTTAACGATCATGTGAAAGGTTGCTTTCTTTACAGGAAAGATTTAGCGAAATAATTGGAGGAGGAAATGGCAATAGGCTCTTCAAGGTCTAACTCAAATAGACATAGGAAATTGAGTGTTTTACTCTGGTACCGGATTTACCGGAATTATAAAAATAATACAGCACGATCAAGCAGAATTTTAAAGGATTGGAATCTAACCAATGCCCAGTACGATATCCTAAGTAGAATTGCTGAGGCGAAAACCTTATCGCAACAAGAGCTCGCCGATCAACTGTTGGTAACCAAAGCGAATATCACACAGATTATTAAGAGACTGGAGCAGCTTGATTTAATAAAAAAGGAAAAAGATTGGAAAACAAATTATATTTCCCTCTCCGAAAAAGGGAAAACCGTCTACAAGGAATCCAATCAAGTACTGGAGGAATTTCAACAAGACTATTTCAAAAAGCTAACAATCGAGGAAAAAAAACAACTCCTCCATCTCCTTAGAAAAGTTGAGAAATAGCAGGTTCAATGGTGCCCTTCATCGCTATTTTGGAAGGGCGTTTTTCTGTTTATAAGAAGCTATAAAATATAAATGCTATGGAAAACTTAGATATCTAGGGCTGGTCACGCCCGGCTCCAGCGCCTGTTCTTGAGCGGGAAGATTGACTCATTCTTCAGTTAAGGTTTAAACTGATGGTAAATATCAGTTAAGTTATTAACTGAAGTGCTAATGGATAATTGAAGGGAAGACAGATAAATATGGAAAAATATCGCATAAATCCTAATAATGGTTTGGAGTTCGGGATTTTCACATTAGGGGACCATTTATATAACCCGCATAAAGGAGAACGCATCTCTGCGCAGCAACGAATAAAGGAAATTATAGAAGTTGCCGAGCTGGCGGAACAAGCGGGGTTAGACTTTATTGGAGTGGGGGAAAGCCATCAAGAGTTTTTCGCAACTCAAGCCCATGCTATTATATTGTCAGCAATTGCCCAAGCGACGGAAAAGATTAAACTTGGCAGTACGTCAACAATTATCAGTACATCGGACCCAGTTCGTGTCTATGAAGATTTTGCCACGATTGATTTAATTTCAAACGGACGAGCGGAGATTATTGCTGGGCGTGCTTCAAGGGTCGGGCTTTTTGAATTATTAGGTTACGACTTACGTGATTATGAAGAGTTGTTCGAAGAGAAGTTTGAATTGCTACTGGAGATTAATGAAAAGGAAATAGTGAATTGGAGCGGGGAACATCGAGCGCCTTTACGAAATGCGAAAGTTTTGCCACGGCCGCAAGATGGATCACTTCCGATTTGGCGAGCGGTTGGCGGCACACCAGCGAGTGCCATTAAAGCAGGATTACAGGGTGTGCCGATGAGCCAGGCGATGTTAGGTGGAGCGGTTTCTTCCTTTAAACAGCCGATTGATGTGTACCGTAAGTCATTACAGCAAGCAGGCCACAATCCAGACGATTTCCCGGTTGCGACGACAACCTTTTTCTATGCGGCGGAAACTTCACAGGAAGCTTTACGAGAGTATTACCCGCACATCAATGAAGGAATGAAGCTGACCAATGGTCAAGGTTTCCCGAAACAATTATTCGCTCAAGCCGTTGACCCTAGGAGTGTAATCAATGTCGGTAGTCCGCAACAGATCATTGAGAAAATCCTGTATCAACATGAACAGTTTAACCATCAAAGATATATGGCTCAGCTCGACTTTGGCGGTGTTCCACTAGAAAAGATGAAGAAGAATATTGAAATTATCGGGAATGAAATTTTACCAGCTGTTAAAAAATACACTACGAAAAAATAAGGTTGAAAAAACGTGAAGATAGTTGCGCTATCAGGATCCAATGCCGGGACGTAGATACGGTTATGTTGAGAGAGGAAATCCAAGCAGAAAAAGAAAAAGGATATGGTTTTAAAAAGATAAGAAGGTATAAAATAAAAATGCCTTAATAACTTAGGTATCCAGGGCTAGCCACGTCCGGCTCCAGCGCCCAGCAACTATCAAACTTCACACTCCTCCAATCGATAAGTCAACATCAACTCACTATCGTTCGTTGTGTTTCCTATATCTCATTCCGGAGTGATCCAGTTTGTACGTTGCTAAACGGGCGCTTGCGCCTTTGTTAAGAAGATACAAATAATAGCCTAGTTCAGATAAGGAACTTAGGCTATTGTTTTAATGGAATATTCGTTTTACAGCAGCTGTAAAATCATCAAAAAATGCTGGCCGATCCTCTTGGGCTAGACCTTGGTCCATGTTCGCTGCAATTCCTTCGTTATACCATTTCTGGTCTTCATATCCTGCGTTGAATATATCCCAAATGGCTTGTCCCTGTTCTTTGATGTCTTTCTCAAGTGACAATAGATTATCAAATCGGTCCGCAACGATGAGTTGCTTTTCTTCACTGCTGGCCTTTTTCAATATATCGAGGGTATGCTGCTTCCGTTCTTTCCATGACTTGGATTTATCTTCGGTATGGGACCGTACAAGGTCTGCTACTGCTTTACCAAACTCTTTTTCAATTTCTTCTATTTCTATTGGCGTATCCTCAACTACATCGTGTAAATAAGCAGCACATATGAGTTCATCACTTGCGCCGTTTTTTTCCAAAAAGGTTGCCACGCGAATAGGGTGGGTGACATAGGGAACATTGCCGACTTTCCGGTATTGACCTTCGTGGGCTTTTTCTGCAAATCGTTTTGCTTTCTCCTTCAAAAGGATTCTCCTTTCATAACGTGAAACTTCATTCAGTGGGGGTTTCCTTCCCTCCCTGAATGTTAGTTGAACAGAATCAGGTATTTACGGACTGTATATCCCCCACTTCACATATTGGGCTTCCTTCCATGTTTAGAGGTGAGGGGTATTACAGACCGTTAATACGTGATAAAGTGAAACTTCATTCAGTGGGGAATCCTTACCTCCCCACTGAATGTTAGTTGAACAGAATCAGGTATTTACGGACTGTATATCCCCCACTTCACATGTTGGGCTTCCTTCCATGTTTAGAGGTGGGGGTATTACAGACCGTTAATACGTGATAAACGTTACAATTCCCAATCTGTCGAGAGTATGTTTACCAATTCTCCGTATTTTTCATCTCCAAGGACATGGCGGATTTGTTCTTCGAGTGCCGTTTTCAATTCTTTATTTTCTTCGTAACAAATGACTCCCAGTGGTGTTAATTGTACGTATTTACTCCGCTTATTATTCTCAGTCGGCTCTGTTTTTACTAGTCCACGCTCTTCAAGCTTCCGAATTAACTTGTGGGTTCCTTGGCGCGTGAACTTTCCATTTCTTCCGACGTCTGCAATCAGTTCTCTTCCATAATTGATCCAATCCAAAATGAACCATTCGGAACTTGTAAGTTGAATTTCATTTCGATCATTCCATCTGCTTTCAATAGCATCACGAGTCTCTTGATGTTTTTTTCTTAGTAAATCAAATATATCTATCGTAACGATTTCTCCTGTCATGTATGAACACCTCTTATTTCCGTACCATGTTATAAAGTTTAATTACCTATTCCAGAACCGTTCAAACAACTGTATAGTTGAACACCCGAGCTATACTATACAGAGCTTGACGAGGGGTTGTCAACAAGTTGACAAATTGTTGAAAAAGTAGTAAAATTAAAGTGTGACTCGATTTGATGAACGAGAGAAAATGGAGGTTGGCAAATGTTTAAAGTTGGAGATTTAATCATCTACTCTTCACATGGTGTATGTAAAATTGATGACATTTGCGAAAGAAGCTACCGGGATGTAACACGTGAATATTATATTCTGCATCCAATGGAGGATCCGAATTTAACAATCAGTGTACCGGTGGATAATGAACAGGTCGTCATGTTGGATATTATGGGTAAGAAAGAGGCAAAAACAATCCTTGAATCCTTTGAAGAACCTGGAATCGAATGGATTGAGGATGCCAAACAACGTAATAGAAAATATAACAGCTTGATCAATAGTGGTGACCGCGATGAGATTGTTAAGATTGCCAACACTCTCATGCGTAAACAGAAAGAAGCGAAAATAAATAAAGAACGAATGTATGACCAAGACCAGAAGATGCTTGAAGAAATTCAGCGGATCATATTCCAAGAATTAGCAGCATCTCTTGATACAACAGTTGAACGTATCATCGAACGGATTAACAAGATTATCCCTTCGAAGGTATCCTAATATAACGGAAGAAATTGACCTTGACGTATGAAACAAGGTCAATTTTTTGTTTCTTCAGACAAAGGGGGTAGTGTTGATTGGTTTGCATTTACCGTTCCCTTGTTTTTTGCCTGGTGTGATGATCGAGCTCCTAATCCCTCGAATCATCCAGTCCTGGCTTTGTTCAATCAACAAGAGAGCTTCTTCTTTTATTTACCAGATGAAACAAGTAAAATAGCTAATAAGGCAAATTATTTTCTCGGAGGTACTATACGATGACCAAAGGAATTAACCAAAGAAAAACCGAGCACATCCGTTTATGTTTAACGGGGAATGTGGAAGGTGTAGATAAATCGACAGGCTTAGAAGGCATTCATTTTATACATAATGCATTACCGGAGATCAACTTCGACTCCATCTCAATGGAAACGAGCTTTTTAGGAAAGCAGTTGAAGGCTCCATTTCTTGTAAGCTCGATGACCGGTGGCTCAGAACTGGCGACAGAAATTAATCAGAACTTGGCTCTAGCTGCTGAAGAGCGAGGCTGGGTGATGGCGATTGGTTCTACACGTGCATTCTTAGAAAGTGACCAACATAAGGAATCCTTCCTGATCCGCAGGCAAGCTCCTACCGTTCCATTAATCGTCAATATCGGAGCGGTGCAGTTCAATTACGGTTATGGAGCAGAAGAATGCCAGCGGATTATTGATAAGACTGACGCAGATTCAATTGTCCTTCACTTAAATAGTATGCAGGAAATCGTACAGGATGAGGGCGATGTCAACTTTGAAAATCTGCTACCTAAAATTGAAGAGGTATGTAAGACGCTGGAAGTACCTGTTGGCGTCAAAGAGGTCGGCTTTGGAATTGACGGAGAAGTCGCTGAAAAATTATACAATGCAGGAATTGCTTACATTGATGTCGCAGGTGCTGGCGGTACATCTTGGAGCCAAGTGGAGAAACTACGCTCCCGGAATAAATTGAAGAAGGCAGCTGCCGAGGCATTTAACAATTGGGGACTACCAACGAAGGACTGTCTCGTGTCTGTCCGAAACAAGTTACCTGACGCGCCTCTTGTAGCGAGCGGCGGAATGAGTACCGGGGTGGATGCTGCAAAAGCAATTACAATCGGTGCTGATATAATCGGGTTCGCTCGTCATTTACTAAAAGCAGCGACTGAATCGCCGGAAGCTGTTCACGAGACAATGGAACAAATTGAACTGGAACTCCAGATGACAATGTTTGGAATTGGTGTGAAGAACCTAGAAGAACTCAAGAATACGAAACGTGTCAATATTATGGGCACATCCCTTATGGACGAAATGTAAAGCAAGTTTCATCTCTTTCCAACCTGGGTAATAGAATTAACAGACTGGGAGGGATGAAAATGGTTTGGACAATAGAGGATTATCCTCCATCCATGAAAAATTTACCCGACGTCACAAGGAAGAAAGCGATAGATATTGCCAACGCCATGATTGATGAAGGTTATGAGGAAGGACGCGCACTCCCGATAGCCATTAGCCAAGCAAAAGAATGGCGCGAAAATGCCACGGATGAGGAAGTGGAGCATTACCGGAAATATGGAAAAGTCACGACCCGATCCCCGGAGGACCGCAAGCATAAAAGTAATCCGGAACGAATGGAAGAAGGAGAAATTGTGCGGGCGCATGAGGACGGCTGGGCAGTCGAATCCAAAGGAGCAGAGCGTCCGAGCAATGTTTTTGATGCGAAGCGTGACGCCATAAAACGGGCAAAAGAAATTGCAGATAATAAAGGAACCTCTGTCACTGTCTACAAGAAAGACGGAACCGTTCAGGAAAAATATTCATTTGATTAATATAATGAAAAAGCAGCGGAGCTTGAAAATAGGCCCGCTGTTTTTTTGTGTATTATTCAGGCAGATTATTTCAACGATACCCCCCTCTATGCTACAATTAATGCAGTCTTAAGCGAATTGGAAATTGTACGATTAAAGGAGAACCATTTAAATGAAAATCGAAATTTGGTCAGATTTTGTATGTCCCTTCTGTTATATCGGGAAAAGAATTTTAGAAAAAGCGTTGGAAGGGTTCCCGCATAATGAATCTGTGATAATTGAATATAAAAGTTACCAGCTTGATCCGACCGCCGAGCACATTCCGGGAAAAGACTTTTATAAAACCTTTTCCGAACTAAAGGGAATCTCATTAGATGAGGTAAAAAGGATGAATGAACAAGTCAGTGCCCAGGCGAAATTAGTTGGACTCGATTATCGTTTCGATACGATGCAATATGCGAACACCTTTGATGCTCACCGCCTGTTTCATTATGCTGAGCAGAAAGGGAAGGGAGAAGCGATGACAGAACGTCTCCTGCACGCATATTTCACCGAATCGGAATTATTGAGTGATATCGATACATTAGTTAAGCTAGCGGCCGAAGTTGGTCTTGATCCAGAAGAAACAAGTAGGATGTTACAATCGAAAAAATATTCCCAGAAAGTGAAAGAAGATATTGCCGTTGCCCACGAGCTTGGTGTGCAAGGTGTCCCGTTCTTTGTCTTTAATGAGAAATACGCGTTATCCGGGGCCCAGCCGAGCGAAGTATTTTCACAGGCACTCGCTAAAGTTTGGGAAGAGGAAGAAAAATCCCCAGCAGCAAAAAAGAAGAAATCAAAGACTTCTTATTGTACGGATGAAGGCTGTGTAGAACAATAAGGAAAAAACATACCGCAAAATAATGTGGTATGTTTTTTTATCGTATAAGAAACTATGTTATTTTCCCTTTTGGAGAGGTCGAGCGCCGTAATAGGGAAATAAACGGCGATTACTTTCCCTTGAGATGAGATGGAGCGCTGGAATGGGAAAATAAACAAGGATTACTTTCCCATGAGATGGAGCGCTGGAATGGGAGAATAAACGACGATTACTTTCCTTTGAGAATAGATGGAACCCTGGAATGGGAGAATAAACGAGGATTACTTTCCCATGAGATAAGATGGAGCGCTGGGATGGGAAAATAACCGAGGGTTACTTTCCCATGAGATGAGATGGAACCCTGGAATGGGAAAATAAACGAGGGTTACTTTCCCATGAGATGAGATGGAACCCTGGAATGGGAAAATAACCGAGGATTACTTTCCCATGAGAATAGATGGAGCGCTGGAATGGGAGAATAAACGAGGATTACTTTCCCATGAGAATAGATGGAACTCTGGAACAGGAAAGTAAACAGTGATTATTTTCCCTTTTCAAGAGCTGGAGCACGGAATAGAGAAATTAACAGTGATTAACATTCTCCCACCAACTATAAAATAAAAATGCTGTGATAACTCAGGTATCTAGGGCTAGCCACGTCCGGATCCAGCGCCCAGCAACTATCAAACTTCACACTCCTCTAATTGATAAGTCAACATCAACTCAGAACTAAAGGAAGGCCGCTTAAGTACGGGCTAAAGCCCAACAGCGGTATCCCCCTAAAGGGGCATGTTTCCTTTTTAATTCTCAATAACTTTTTCAGCTAAGCTAAATTCTTTTATGCCCAATCATTGACTACCCTTACAAATCTGATATACTGTAATTAACACCTAATTGATAATGAATATCATTCTTATTTAGAGTTAGTTGCAGGTGATAATAATTATTAATTAATCTCAACATAAAACAAAGAGGGAATAGGAGAAACATGATCCATACATATTTGTGAATGGACTTGTTTTTTGAAGAGAAGGGCAGTCTATGAAAATACGGTACTTAATTATACTTTTATTTGTTTTCTCACTACTTTCCGTATTTGTCGGTGTCTCCAATGTGAGTCCACTCGATTTGTTTAGCTTAACGGAAACACAAAAGCAAGTTTTACTAGTTAGCAGAGTTCCTCGATTGATCAGTATTATTATTGCAGGGATGAGCATGAGTATCGTTGGTTTGATCATGCAGCAGTTAAGTAGAAACAGATTCGTTTCCCCGACAACTGCAGGTACCTTGGATTCAGCAAGACTCGGAATCCTCGTATCGATGATGGTCTTCACGACGGCAACACCTCTGCAAAAGATGCTTGTATCCTTTATCTTCGCTTTACTTGGCACCTTGCTCTTCATGCAGATCCTAGACAGGGTGAAATTCAAGGACGCGATATTCATACCATTAATTGGTTTAATGCTTGGTAATATTATAAGCTCGATATCAACTTTCTTTGCTTATCAGAATGATTTGATCCAAAACATGTCATCTTGGATGCAGGGTGACTTTTCCATGATTATGAGTGGGAATTATGAGCTGATGCTTGTCAGTGTGCCCCTTCTACTAATTGCATATTTCTATGCAAATAAATTTACGATTGCGGGCATGGGAGAGGATTTCTCGAGGAGTCTAGGGTTGAATTATCGCCAAATCGTCAATATCGGATTAATCATTAGTGCACTTGTGACAGCATCGGTTGTGTTGTCGGTGGGAGTCATTCCGTTTCTTGGCTTGATTATCCCGAATATAGTTGCCATTTACCAGGGAGATCATTTGAAAAACACATTAGTTCATACCGCATTGTTAGGGGCAGTGTTCGTCCTCTTCTGTGATGTGATCGGCAGGTTGATTATTTATCCATATGAAATTCCAATCAGCTTAACCGTTGGTGTGATAGGTAGTGGAATTTTCATCTACCTGCTGCTAAGGAGAAAGAAACATGGGTTATAAATCAAAAACAATCATTCTAGCCATCATCTCCGTATCACTCGCGTTATTATATGTATTTTATGATCTGACTGGAAATATTGATTACATCCTCCCGAGACGAATTATGAAAGTAGGAGCGATCATTCTGACTGGCGGAGCGATTGCATTTGCTACCGTCGTCTTTATGACTATTACGAACAACCGGATTCTAACACCAAGTGTACTTGGACTAGATTCCCTGTACATGCTCATACAAACCGTTATTATCTTTATCTTTGGTGCTAATTCCATCGTCATGATGAATAGTGGCCTAAATTATTTAATATCTATAAGTGCAATGATATTATTTTCTCTTGTGTTGTATCGCTTCCTATTTAGAGGCGAAGGTAATAATATTTACTTCCTTCTATTAGTCGGAATGATTCTCGGTACATTCTTTGGAAGTTTCACTGACTTTATGCAGGTCTTGATTGATCCGAATGAATTCGGAATTGCCCAGGACCGGATGTTTGCGAGTATCAATAATGTGGATCGCAACCTCGTCTATATTTCGATTCTCATCATCGCACTTGTGCTTTTATATTTTAAGAGATTTTACAAGTATTTGGATGTTCTCGCTTTAGGGAAGGACGATGCCATTAATTTAGGTGTACCGTTCGACTATGTTGTGAAACGGCTCCTCATCGTCGTAGCGATTCTCATCTCTGTCGCAACTGCATTAATTGGGCCGATTACATTCCTTGGCCTACTCGTCGTTAACGTAGCTTATGAATTGATGAAGACATATCGTCATTTTTACATTATATTAGGTTCTGTATTCATTAGTATTATCGCTTTACTTGGTGGGCAGTTCCTTGTGGAAAAAGTATTCACTTTCAGTACGACTGTAAGTGTCATCATTAACTTTATTGGTGGAGTTTACTTCATTTATCTTTTGTTAAAGGAGAATAAATCATGGTAGATTTGAAAAATGTTTTTAAATCGTTTGGTAGCAGGCAGATTATAGAAGATGTGTCCCTGAAGATTGAAAAGGGCACGATCACCTCTTTCATTGGCCCGAATGGTGCAGGTAAGAGTACGCTTATTTCAATGATTAGCCGCTTAATTGCAAAAGATGATGGTGACATTACCATTGACGGGAAAGATGTATTCAAAACGAAGAATAATGAATTAGCGAAGAAGATTTCGATTTTAAAACAGTCAAATACAATCAACTTGAAACTTACTGTTCGTGAACTTGTCTCCTTTGGCCGCTTCCCTTACTCACAAGGAAAGTTGAAAAAAGAGGACTGGGAGAAAGTCGATGAAGCAATTGCTTATTTAGAACTTGAAGAGATTCAAGATAAATTTTTAGACCAGCTCTCTGGAGGTCAGCGTCAACGTGCACATATCGCGATGACGGTTGCCCAAGATACCGAATATATCCTGCTTGACGAGCCACTGAACAACTTGGATATGCGTCACGCAAGCCAAATCATGAAAACCCTGCGTCGCTTAGTCGATGAGATGGGAAAAACAATTGTGATTGTCATTCATGATATCAACTTTGCTTCCTGTTATTCTGATCATATTGTTGCACTAAAAGACGGGAAGATTGTAAAGCAAGGCCGTGCCTGTGATGTCATTGACCGATGTGTCCTGAAAGAAATTTACGATATGGACATAGACATTCGAGAAATTGACAGCCAGCGAATTTGTTTTTATTACTAATAGTTATATTTGAACATGAAGCATGGGGTAGAAAAGGTGAAAAAAATCCCCCTGACACAATAGGCGGCAACCTAAAAATTCGTGTCAAGGGAACATGACTATCTTTATCTTATCGTATTTTACGGATGAGGTAAATGATTTTGCTTCAAATAAAATGATTACTCCTGTTCCGATTTCGAATCCATGAGAGAAAAGGGGGCAAGGATGTATAGTAATGATATATGTTTATAGAGAAACGGACATGTGGAGTCGAATGAAAAATAAATATTACCCTTATCACGTATTAACGGTCTGTAATACCCCCTTCCTCTAAACAAGAGGGAAAACCAAAATATCAAGGTGGGAATATACAGTCCGTAAATACCTGATTCTGTTTAACTAATATTCAGTGGGAGTAAGGAATTCCCCACGGAATGAAGTTTCACTTTATCTCCCTACTACTGCATGGAATGATATAGCTATAGTTAATAATTATATATAAGCTTTTTAAATAAGCTTAAAAATTGTACAAAAGGGAGTAACTACTTATGAGGAAATTTACGTATGCTTTAATGATTGGATTGATCCTTCTATTCCTAGCCGCTTGCGGTTCGGATGATGATAATAAAGGTGCTGAAACAAATACAGACACCGATACAGAAGAAATAGGAGGCGGAGGGGGAGAAGCCGCCGCTGGAACAGTTACAGTTGAGCATGAACTAGATACAACAGAAGTTCCTGTAAACCCAGAATCAGTTGTAGTATTTGACTTTGGTATCCTAGATACATTAGATAAACTTGGTGTAGAAAGTGTTACAGGTGTGGCAAAAGGTGGTACACTTCCAAGCTATTTGGATACTTTCGAATCAGATGAATATGAGAATATTGGTAGCCTGAAAGAGCCAGATTTTGAGAAGATCTCTGAGATTGATCCAGATTTAATCATTATTTCGGGTCGTCAAGCTTCCCTATATGATCAACTTGCTGAAATTGCACCAACCATTCACCTTGGTGTAGATGATGGAGATTACATGAATTCATTCAAAAATAACATGGAAACGGTAGGTCAGATTTTTGATAAAGAAGCAGAAGTAGAAGAGGAATTGACAGCAATTGATGACATTATTGCCGATTTGAACGAAAGAGCTGAAGCAAGTGACGAAAAAGCATTAATCATCTTAGCTAATGATGACAAAATCAGTGCCTATGGTCCAAGCTCTCGTTTCGGTATTATCCACGATGTATTCGGAGTTAAACCGATAGATGAAAACATTGAAGCATCGACTCACGGTATGAATGTTTCCTTTGAGTACGTTATGGAACAGAATCCGGATATTCTTTATGTCATTGACCGTGGAGCTGTTGTTGGTGGTTCCGAGTCAGAAAGTGCGAAACAACTTGTTGAAAACGAGCTAGTAGAAAATACGAACGCATATAAAAATGACAATATCCATTATTTGAACCCAGAGTTCTGGTACCTATCAGGCGGCGGACTTGTATCCGTATCTGAAATGGCTAAACAAATCGACGAAACAATCGAATAAACAAATATCCATTTCATTACAGATTTTCCTAGGTATTCAACCCATTACTTGAAAAACAACCTCTTCTATCGATGAGGAGGTTGCTTTTTTAATTGAAATCAGGTACCGATTTGTGGTTTACTAGAGAAAGACCAATTAGGAGGGAAATATTTTTATGAAGAAAAAAATGCTGCTCATCTTCACGCTTGTTCTAACACTTATGTTAGCAGCTTGTGGTAAAGATGACGCAGATAAAGCCGATGACCCAGCAGCTGAAAAAGAAAATGAAGCACAGCAACAGGAAGAAGTTGAAATCACCGAAGACGAGAAAGTTGACGCCGATACAGTCGTTGTGAGCATCAATGGCGACGAAGTTACTGGCGAGCAATACAATAATATATATAGACAACTAAAGACAATGTACCATATGTATGGGCAAGATGTCAGTGATCTTGATACGCTAAAAAATGAGACGATTGACATTATCACAGAACAGGAATTAATTCGCCAAGACGCTCTTGATAGTGGAATTGAAGTAACCGAAGAGGATACTCAAGAAGAAATTGACAGTATCATTGAGACAAATGGAGAGGAAGCAATTGATACACTGCTTAAGGAATATGATCTATCCGAAGAAGAATTCCGTACCCAGTTGACGAATGATTTAATTACAATTAAGTACATTGAAGAGGAATTTGAAGCTGAAGTAACGGACAAAGAAGTAGAAGAACAGTATAATCTGCTGAAAGAAGAAAGTGAAGAAGTCGGTGAACTGGAAGAAGTTGAAGATATGATCAGACAGTCACTTGCTGAGCAAAAGCAAAGTGAACTTCTTGAAAACCGAATTGCTGAACTGAAAGAAGAAGCAGAAATTGAAAAACATATCTAAAACAAAGGCGTAAGCGCCCGTTTAGCAACGTACAAACTGGAGCACTCCGGAATGAGATAAAGGAAACACAACGAACGGCAGTGAGTTGATGTTGACTTATCGATTGGAGGAGTGTGAAGTTTGATAGTTGCTGGGCGCTGGAGCCGGACGTGGCTAATACTAGCATCTTTAGTTATTTATCCACAGTATTTCTATTTTGTAATTCATATCTAAGAAAAAAGATGCAGCACTTGAATCATAAGAGTGCTGCATCTTTTATCACGTATTAACGGTCTGTAATACCCCCACTTCTAAACATGAGGGAAAACCAAAATGTTAAAGTGGGGGATATACAGTCCGTAAATACCTGATTCTGTTCAACTTACATTCAGTGGGGAGGGAAGGAATTCCCCACTGAATGAAGTTTCACTTTATTAAAAGTTTTCCAACCGATTTAATACATGAAAGAATGTCTTCATCTCTTCATCTGTCCCGATGGTAATACGGATGAAGTTCGCGATTTCCGGTTTGTTGAAGTAACGGACTAGTATAAGATTTTCTTTTAATTGTTCGTACAGCCGCGCCGCATCTTTCTCCGGATGGGTGACAAATAAAAAGTTCGTCTGGGAAGGTAGAACAGTGAATCCGCGCTTTTCCAATTCTTCTGTTACCCAGCTTCGGGTCGCAATAACCTTTTCCTTCTTCTCTGTAAAATATGCTTTGTCTTTTATTGCTGCAACCCCGCCGGCAATAGCTAAACGGTCGATTGTATAGGAGTTGAAGGAATCCTTGATACGCACGAGTCCTTCAATCAATTCGGGTGAGCCAAGGGCGAATCCTAAGCGCAGACCAGCAAGGGCACGGGATTTTGACATTGTTTGGATGACGAGTAAATTATCGTATTTCTTGAGCAATCCAACCGCCGATTCTTCGGCAAAATCGATATAAGCTTCATCCACAATTACGACGCGGTCTTGATTATGTCGCAAAATCTCTTCAATACCTGCCAAGTTAAGGTACAAACTCGTCGGTGCATTCGGATTCGGGAAAATCACACCGCCTTCTGAATCATAATAATCACTTGGCTTGATAGAAAAGTCGTCCTGTAAGGGAATTTCTTCAGCCGGAATATTAAATAACTTTGCATAGACCAGATAGAAGCTATAGGAAATATCCGGATAACGAATCGCTTGCCCAGGTTCAAAGAAGGCCATAAAGGAAAAAGCGAGTACTTCATCGGAACCATTTCCGATAAACACATTTTCCTTCCCTAAGTCGTAAAGGTTAGCAATTTCCTCCCTCAACGTATCAACAGTCGGGCTGGGGTAGAGTCGAAGTGATTGACCGACTTCCTTTTTAATCGCTTTAAGAACGAGTGGGGAGGGAGGATATGGATTCTCATTTGTATTCAATTTGATGATTTCCGGATTGTTCACTTGTTCGCCTGGAATATATGGGTTACTTCGTTTTACTGCATTACTCCAAAACTTACTCACGATTTTGTCCTTCCTTTTCTAAATGTCTTTCCATGAGTTCCGCTTTAATATCACTTAGTGCCACACCAGACTCTTCCATCACTACGAGCAGGTGATAGAGGAGGTCGGAAATCTCTGCCGTCAGTTCACGTTTATCCTCATTTTTCGCCGCGATAATGACTTCACTCGATTCCTCGCCGACTTTTTTCAGCATCTTATCGATCCCTTTATCAAATAAATACGTCGTGTAAGCACCTGGTACTGGATTGTTCCTGCGATCTTTAATCTTTGCAATCACTTGTGGGATGATATCGAAAATTGGTAATTCCGTCTCGGTCATTGTTTGATAAAAGCATGTATCTTCACCCGTATGACAAGCAGGTCCTAAAGGCTGTACCTGTACTAATAAGGCATCTTTGTCACAGTCATAGCTGATTTTCTGTACGAGTTGTTTGTTACCGGATGTTTCTCCTTTATTCCAAAGGGTTTCTCGGGATCTTGAATAAAACCATGTTTCTCCCGTCTCCAATGTTTTCTCAAGGGATTCCTTATTCATAAAGCCAAGGGTCAGTACTTTCCCGCTTGCTGCATCCTGTACAATGGCAGGAAGGAGTCCTTGATCGTCATAGGTTAAATCATCTGGTTGCACGCTCATTTTAGTTACCTCTCCTTACGTCTATATTTTCTTGTTCGAGATATGCTTTAAGTTCTGGGATATCAATTTCACCGTAATGGAAGACTGAAGCTGCAAGGGCACCAGTTGCTCTGCCATCGGTCAAAGCATCTTTAAAATGTTCGTATGTTCCCGCCCCGCCGCTAGCAACAACGGGAACAGCCACGGCTTCCGCAATTTTTTTCGTTAGCGCGAGATTATAACCTGTTTTTGCACCGTCGTCATCAATCGCATTGACAACAATCTCACCGGCTCCGAGGTTCGCTCCTTTGATGGCCCACTCGATCGCATCGATTCCAGTATCGCTTCGTCCTCCGCTGGAAAAAACGTTCCATTTTTCTGGAGAGACTTCTTTTGCATCAAGGGCAAAGACGATTTTCTCGCTGCCGAATGCTTCTGCTGCTTCCTGAATGAATGCTGGATTTCCAATGGCTCCACTATTGATCGATACTTTATCCGCTCCAGCTTGTAAAACTTTTTCAATATCCTGGACGGTGCGTATACCACCACCTACTGTAAACGGAATATCAATGACGGCGGCGATGTTTTCAACGATATCAAGGAAAATATTTCTCTTCTCAACGGAGGCTGTAATATCATATAAAACAAGCTCATCTGCTAAGGACTTGTTATAGCGCTTAGCAAGTTCTACGGGCTCGGCGACTTCTTGAATGTTTTGAAATTGTTGTCCCTTGACGACTCGGCCGTTCTTCACATCGAGGCAGGGAATGATTTTTTTAGTCGACATATTCTTTACCAACCGGATCGACTAAGCGAGTAAAATCAAGAGTGCCGTCATATAGAGCTTTGCCGATTATCGCTCCGTACATTTCTTTCTCCGCCAATTTACGTACATCTGCTTCCGCCGTCACCCCGCCGGAAGCAATGACATCAATGGTAGTTGCCTCATTGATTGCCTCAAGCTCCTCGAAATTCGGTCCTTGCAGCATTCCGTCTTTTAAAATATCCGTATAAACGATCGTCTTCACACCGGTTGCCTCAAGCTCCTTCACGAGGTCGAGTGCTTTTACCGTACTTTCCTTTGTCCAGCCATCTGTTGCAACAAAACCATTGCGGGCATCGATAGAGACAGCAATTTTCTCACCGAACTGCTCAATCGCCTCTTGTAAAAACACTTTGTTTTGAATGGCGGCTGTGCCGATGATGACACGACTCACACCATTTTCTAAATAATCTTCAATGACTTCGATGGAACGAACGCCACCACCGACTTGAATGGGAATGGAAACAGTTCGGGCGATTTCAGCAATCAGTTCCTTGTTAACAGACCTTCCAGTTTTCGCACCGTCGAGATCGACGATATGGATGAATGCTGCCCCTTTTTGCTCCCAGTCAGCTGCTACCTCGACTGGTTGTTCACTGTAAATATTCTCTTTATTATAATCACCTTGCGTAAGGCGGACACATTTGCCGCCAAGAATATCAATAGCTGGGAATAAAATCATGAATAATCTCCTCTCCTCTATAAGACACCTTTGGTTGATGGAATTCCTTCAATACGTGCATTTTTCAATGTTGCTTGATCTAGAGCACGGCCGAATCCTTTAAAAATTGCTTCAATAATATGGTGGCTGTTCCGTCCATACGCCAGATTGATATGTAGCGTAATTCCAGAATTACTTGCAAAGGCCTGGAAAAACTCTTCCACCAGCTCAGTATCAAAATTACCGACTTTGTCCTTTAAACCTTCTACATTATAGACGAGATAGGAACGGTTACTAATATCGAGGGCAACAGTTGCTAATGCCTCATCCATTGGCGATGTTACGTGCGCATATCGCGTGATTCCTTCTTTCGTTCCGAGTGCTTCCCGGAATGCTTGGCCAAGCGCGATACCGATATCTTCTACAGTATGGTGCTGGTCTACTTCCAAGTCTCCATCACATTTTACTTTTAAGTCAAATAATCCATGCTTCGTCATCGCGGTTAACATATGGTCAAAAAAGCCGATACCGCTAACGATTTCGCTATTCCCTTTTCCGTCGATATTCAATTTGAGGTTGATTTTTGTTTCTGATGTATCTCTTGATATTTCAAATGTGCGCATCATAATTCGTCCTTTCTCACTTGGATGGAATTGGCATGGGCTGTTAATCCTTCTACTGTTGCTAATGTCTTAATCGACTCACTTGCAGCAACGAACGCCTCTTGTGGATAGCTGATGATTGTTGAGCGTGTAACAAAATCATAGACACCGAGTCCGGAGGCGAAGCGGGCTGTTCCACTTGTTGGTAACGTATGGTTCGGTCCGGCGAAATAATCTCCGAGCGGTTCGGGGGAATAGTTTCCTAAGAAAATTGCTCCGGCATGCTTAATTTTTGGCAAGAGTTCTATAGGGTGCTCAACCATCAATTCTAAATGCTCTGGGGCGATTTTATTGGATACATTTGCCGCTTCAGTCAAATCTTTCGCAATGATTATTTTTCCGTTCGTTTCAATTGATGCTTGGATAATCTCTTTCCGTTCTAATTTTTCCGTTTGCTCGGCAACTTGCTTTTGAATAGCCACTGCCTGTTCTTTGCTTGTCGTAACACAAATGGCACTTGCAGATTCATCGTGTTCTGCTTGAGATAACAAGTCAGCCGCGACATAACGGGGATTCGCTTCTGCATCCGCAATAACGCAAATTTCACTTGGTCCGGCGATCATGTCGATGCCGACGGTGCCGTATACCCATTTTTTCGCCCGGGCGACATATGCATTTCCTGGTCCGACGATTTTATCGACTCGTTTTATAGTTTCTGTACCGTAAGCGAGCGCTGCAATAGCCTGGGCACCGCCAACTTTATAAATCCTTTCCACCCCAATGAGTTTCGCAGCAAGAAGGACGTACGGATTCACTTTTCCGTCTTTGTCCGGCGGCGTCGTAATTGTAATCTCTTCCACTCCGGCGATTTGCGCTGGAATAATCGTCATTAATACCGTCGATGGGTAGGCGGCTTTCCCACCAGGGATGTAAGCACCAACACGTTCAATTGGGGTTACTTTCTGACCGAGTAGAATCCCTTTATCCTGTGAAATCATCCATGACTTTTCGTTTTGCTCTGAGTGGTAATTGCGGATATTTTCTGCGGCTTCTTTTAAAGCAGTGACAAGCTCTGGCGCTGCAATTTTTTCAGCCTCGGAAAATTCTTCTTCGGGTACGAGGAGGTCATCAAGCGTTGCTCCGTCAAATTGCTCCGTATACGCATATAAAGCAGCATCTTTTTTCTCTCGAACCGTGCGAATAATTTCGAGCACCGTTTCATCGAGAGCCGCTTCATTTGTGTCAATCTCTGTTCGGTCGTTCCACTTTTTAGCAAACTCTTCTGCAGTGATTATTTTCATGGTGTTCTCTCCAATGCATTGTTTAGTTGATCGATAAAGCTTCTTACTTCCGTCGCTTTTGTCGCGAAGCTAGCTTTATTTACAATTAAGCGGGTACTAATATCATCAATGTCTTCCAGTACCGTGAGTCCATTTTCCTTTAACGTGTTGCCGGTTTCGACGATATCGACAATAACATCAGCTAGACCAATAAGCGGAGCCAGCTCAACGGAACCATTTAATTTCACTGTTTCAATTTCCTGTCCCTTCCGGCTGAAATGCTTCTCGGCAACATTGGGATATTTCGTTGCTACGGTGAGTGGCCGGTTCGCGTCTATCGAATAATTGGGGAAGCCCGCAACAGAAAATTTACATTTTCCGATACCAAGATCAAGCAGTTCATACACTTCTGCTCGCGATTCTAAGATATTGTCTTTACCGACAATCCCGATGTCAGCTGCACCTCTTTCCACATAGGTCGGCACATCGACCGCTTTTACAAAGATTAATTTAATTGACTCGTCGACATTGTAGAATACGAGTTTCCGACTCTTTTCATGGAAATCAATGAACTGCATGTCAGCCGCTTCTAGTGTTTCGATTGTATGTTTTGCTGGCCTCCCCTTTGCAAGGGCAATGGTGAGTTTTTCCATATTAGACACCTCCTGTTGCTAGTTCTGCAAGGTTAAGCAATTCCTCATTTGTTTCCACTTGCTGCTCATTTCCATTTACAATAACTCTCCCATTTGATTGAAAGAGGATTCCAGCCTGTTGTGCATTCTTGGCAAATGGCTTTGTAATGACAGCATAGCCTTGTTCCCTGAGTAGTTTTGCCGCCGAAAATGCATTTCGTCTTTCTTCTGGAACATAGTAAATTTGTAATGGCGGGTTGTTATCGTCTTTGATTAGTTGATGCTGCTTAAGTGCTTCAAGGACGACATCGACCTTATAGGCAAACCCGATCGCCGGCATCGCTTTACCGAATTGTTCCGCAAGCTGATCATAACGCCCGCCCATTAGGACTGGTTTTCCAATGTTTTCAACGAATCCTTGGAAAATAACGCCGGTATAATAATGCATATTATTGATTAACCCGAGATTTAGTGTCAAATGCTCTAACAGGTCATAATCGGTAAGGACCTCTATTACATCTTTTAAATTATTTAAAACTTCTTGCATGCGTTCGTTTTTAATAATCGCTTTCGTTTCCTCCAGAACTGCTTGCGGATTTCCATAAAGTAGGGGAATCGCGTAGAGTGCTTCTTGTAATTCATCACGAATCTGGAGCTGCTTTAAAAATGGTTCCATTTCCGCCAAGTTTTTTGACTGGATTAATTCCTGCAATTGCTGTAATTCATTTTCCGCAAGGTTTGCCTGATCCACCAATTCCTTGAAGAATCCTGCATGCCCGACTTCCAGTTTAAAATTGTCAAAACCGATTTCCTTTAATGTATGGACGGCTAAGGCGATGACTTCCGCATCCGCTTCTGGTCGCTTGTTACCGAACAACTCGACGCCAGCTTGTGTGCTCTCTTTATTCGTTCCATTACTATTCTGTTCCCCGTATACATTGAAAATATAAAATAGCCGCTGTTCACTCCCATTAATCTCTCGGTCTAAGGCAGTCAATCGAGTAATTGGTATTGTGCCGTCAGGGCGGAGAACGAGCACTTTCCCGCTGCGGTCAATCACCTTAATCATTTCATCCTTATTCACTGTCTTCTGAATGGAGGCATACGTATCATAGTCTTCAAAAGCAGGTGTATGCACTTGTTCATAACCGTACGTGGCGAACCTTGTTCTTAATTTACGGATGAGCTGGCTTTTGATTTTATAACTCTGGACCGCTTGGTTGCTTAATTTCTCCTTATTTTGTCGCATGCAAATCTCCTTCCCTCTGAAACATTATTATTTATTGTATCAATTTAATGCTTTACCACTTCATCTAATTAAAGTTATATAGTATTATAATAATTATGAAGAAGAAAGTCAATTCATTCTTTCGTAAATTATTATAAAGTGAAACTCATTCAGTGGGGTATTACAGACCGTTAATACGTGATAAAATAATAGATTAACAGAAGGACAAGAATAAAGGAGCGAGGATTCGTGTTTGATTATCACATGCATAGTACATTCTCCGCAGATTGTGACACACCAATGGAGAAAACAATTGAAAAAGCTATTGACTTAGGACTTCAAGAAATTTGTTTCACCGATCATATCGATTATGATTATCCAGATAAAGATTGGATTTTCGAATTTGACTTAAAAGAGTATGATAGGAAGATTAAAGAGCTTCAGGAGAAATACGAAGGAAGGATGCGGGTTAAAAAAGGAGTGGAAATTGGACTCCAACCGCATGTTCTTCATCAATATGAAAGCATGATGAAAGAAGAAGTGTTTGATTTCGTCATTGCTTCGGTGCATGCGACAGAAAGGAAAGATTTACACTCTGGAGCGTTTTTCGAAGGGAAGACAGTGGACGAGGCATATGAGATTTACTACCAGGAGCTGATTGACTGTATAAAGGAATATAAGCAATTTAGTATTCTCGGGCACCTGGACCTGGTGAAACGCTATACGACGGAGAAAAGTAAGCGTAATTTCCATGAAATTATCCGGGAAATCTTTGCGGAAATTATTCCGGCAGGGAAAGGAATTGAGATTAATACATCCGGTACAAGATACGGGCTTGATAGCGGTATGCCGAGCCTTGATATATTAAAGCTGTATAAAGAATGTGGCGGAGAAATCATTACTTTAGGTTCCGACTCCCACGTGCCGGATACGTTGGCTTTTGCATTTCCGGAAGCACTTCTGAATTTGAAAGAGGCCGGATTTGAATATGTTGCAACGTATACGGCTGGCAGGCCTGAATTTCATCGGATTGATCAAATAATTTAATGATTTTTGTGGCAAGATTTATCACAATATCTTACACTATAGAAGCGAGTAAAATTTGATAAAGTGAAACTTCATTCAGTGGAGTATCCTTACCACCCCCGCTGAATGGTAGTTGAACAGAATCAGGTATTTACGGACTGTTAATCCCCCTTTACATTTTGGGTTTCCCTCACGTTTAGATAAGGGGATATTACAGACCGTTAATGCGTGATTAACGTAAAAGGAATTTGTGATAAAAGGATGAGAGGCATTGACGATGAAGGATTCGATTTATGATAAATTAATTCGTATAACAGCAAAAGAAAATGTATTAAAAGATGAGCCATTAAAGGAACATCTGTATACAAAACTTGGTGGGAAAACCGATTATTATGTGACGCCGGAGAACTATGGTGAAGTGCAGGAGATTGTGCGCCTTGCGAATAAAGAAGATGTCGATTTCACCTTACTTGGCAATGGGTCGAACCTGATTGTCCGGGATGGTGGCATCCGTGGGATCGTCATGAACTTGCAGAAGCTTTCTTCGATTAGACGAGAAGGTGACGCGGTTATTGCGGAAAGTGGTGCAAGAATTATTGATACTTCCAGGTATGCATTACAAGAAAGGCTTTCTGGACTTGAATTTGCTTGCGGTATCCCTGGTTCTGTCGGTGGTGCGTTGTATATGAACGCAGGGGCTTATGGCGGGGAAGTGAAGGACGTCCTTAGAAGTGCCCTCGTCTGCACGAAAGACGGGGAACTGAAGACATTGCAAGCGGACGAACTGGATCTAAATTACCGTACAAGTAACATTCCGGATAACGGCTATATCGTTCTTGAGGCGACTTTTGATTTAAAGGAAGGCGCTTATGAGGAGATAAAGGCTGTAATGGATGATTTGACGGAGAAGCGGGAATCGAAGCAACCCCTCGAATATCCATCTTGCGGGAGTGTTTTCAAGCGTCCGCCTGGTTATTTCGCTGGAAAGCTCATTCAGGACAGCAATCTCCAAGGCGTCCAGATTGGCGGCGCACAGGTTTCCACAAAGCATGCCGGTTTCATCGTGAATGTCGATGATGCAACAGCAAACGAGTATATTAAGCTGATCGAACATGTGCAAGCGACAGTACATGAGAAATTCGGAGTAGCCCTTGAAAGGGAAGTCCGGATTATTGGAGAAGAAAAACAGTAACATAACGATATAAAAAACCACCGGATGCCTTATTATTGCTAGCAACCGGTGGTTTTGTGTTCGCAGCTAAGTTAGCTGCGGAATCTGCTCAAGAAGCTCTGCAATCGTTCATTTTGTGAATGCTCGATTACTTCTTTTGCTGATCCTTGCTCTGCAATGACACCTTCATCAAGGAAGAGTACTTTATCCGCGATATCTAATGCAAAGTCCATTTCATGCGTCACGAGCACCATTGCCATGTCCTCATGCTGGGCAAGGTCGCGGATCACTTCCAGCACCTCACCGACAAGCTCGGGGTCAAGGGCTGAAGTAACCTCGTCAAAGAGCATGATCTTCGGACGCATGACAACAGCCCTTGCCATCGCGACACGCTGCTTCTGACCACCAGAGAGCTGGCTTGGGTAATTATCAATTTTGTCCCCAAGACCTACACGCTCAAGCATTTCAATTGCACGCTTTCGTACTTCTTCTTTGTTTTCTTTCTTTACATGAATCGGAGCAGTCATACAGTTTTCCAGAATTGTCATATGCGGAAATAGATTAAAATGCTGGAAAACCATGCCAATGTCACCGCGTACTTTTCGTAAATGGTTCTCATTAGCGCGTACCATATTCCCGTTCTTTTCCATTTTCCATAAATTTTCCCCGCTGACGACAATATCTCCTGAGGTTGGTTCTTCAAGTGTCATCAACAAGCGGATAATCGTTGTTTTACCGGAACCACTCGGTCCGATTACTGCAACTTTTTCCGCTGGGTTGATATCTAAATTAATACCTTTTAATACTTCAACATCGCCAAATGATTTATAAACATCCCGATATTGCACAATAGGTGCAGTCATTTTCTCATCACTTCTCCTCTATGAACTTTTGGCTAATGCATTTTTATCGAATCTTGTGTTCATCCTATCTTCCAGCTTCCGAATCAGTATGGAGGAAGGATAGCTTAGAAGTAGGAATATTATACCTACAATTGTAAGTGGCTCTAGATAAGCCCAATTCCTCGATCCGTATGTGTTCGCTAACAATAAGATTTCAGCGACACTAATTGTTGAAACAAGTGGTACCTCTTTAAATAAAATAATAAAGTAGTTTCCAAGCATCGGTACCGTTGGCGGAATCGCCTGTGGTAAAATGACTTTTCTCCATTTATCGAGGGTGCTAAGGTTCAGTGCCCGAGCTGCTTCCCATTGCCCTTTTTCAACACTTTCAATTCCTGAGCGATAGATTTCGGAAATATAGGTGCTGTAGTGAAGTCCTAGACCAAGAATAGCACTTTGCACTGGGCTTAATGTTGTACCGACTACAGGCATGACCGGCCATGCATAATAAATGAAGAATAACTGTACAAGTGGCGGGGTTGTACGGATAAACTCCATGACCCACGATACAATCCAGTTAAATGGTCGATTCGGTATTCTTCTTAAGAATGTCCAAACGAATCCAAAGACGAGCGCAAATACGAAACAAGAAATGGTTAGGAAAATCGTCAAGCCTAAACCATCTAAAATGAAAGGGAGCGCTTCTAAAAATCTATCCCAACTCCAATAGGTTGTGTTCATGAACTAGCTACCCCTTTCTTTGCAATACCTTCTCCTTTCCTTGTCAACCAAATTAATGGTAAAGCAAGGAGGAAGTAGAGCACGAGTACTAATGTATAAACAAGCGGGGTAATCGATGCATTCGTACTTCGGATAATATCTCCATAATAGAGGATATCCCGTAAACCAATCAAGGAAACGAGCGAAGTACTTTTCAACATGAGTATCGTATAATTACCAAATTCAGGGAGCATCATGCGAACTGCTTGCGGAAAAATAATAAGTCGCATGCGTTGGAAACTCGTCATGTTAAGGGCAGTAGCCGCTTCTGTTTGTCCCTTATCTACTGCAACGATGGACGAGCGAACGACTTCTGACAGGTATGCACCATAGTTCAGTCCGATTGCGATGACTCCGATCCACCAGTTGGAACCGAGTGGTATATTAAATAGCATCGGAATTGCATAGTAAAGCCAAAACAATTGAACAATAAGTGAGGTTCCACGGAAGATTTCCACGTAAAACCCGGTCGCTTTACGAATAAATACATTATTTGATAGTTTAGAGAGTCCGGCAACAAAGGCCATTATATAGGCTAATAGCGACGCAGCAATTAGAACTGTAATGGTTACGCCAAGACCACGTGCAATTTGAGGAAAAACCTCTATTATTGCATTAATGATAATCACTCCTTATTTATCTTGTGTACTGTACATTTGCAAATGCTGAAGTTCACAGTAGAAATGCCGAAGTTCAAAGAGTATTTGCCAAAGTTAACAACTCAAATGCTGAGGTTCACAAATGGGAGGGTTCCCGGCACCACTGAACACCCTCCCGCCCAGTCAAGCTCTAAGCTAAACTATACCTAACAGGAGGAGGTTAAATGTTGTATGCTTCCACATTCAAGCGAAAAAATAAAGGTCCAGCCCTGGATAGGAACCGGACCTTATGAAGTTACTGCATTATTCGTTCTTGAAGTGAACGGATACGTTTACTCTTCACCATTACACACTTGCTCTGTCGTCACTTCTCCATCTGCAACAAAGTTTGTTTCACCATTAAATCCATTCGCTTCAAGTAGCTCTGCAACGGTTCCATCTTCTTTCAATTCTGCTAATACCTCATTGTAAGCATCACGTAATTCTTCATTATCTAGACTAAAGGCAGCGGCGCCGTAACTTGGCACTCCTTCAATATCGGGTTGTTCAAAAGATTCTACAAACTCAAGATCATCGGAATCAAATGATTCAAGCGCCATTCTTACCGTCATTTCGGTACCGGTTGTTGCATCCGCTCTACCAGCTTGAACAGCTGAGAAAGTAGATGGGATGTCTGAAGCAGTCGTGATTTGGTCTTCACTAACACCTTCATCCAGTAAGAAACCAATCTCTGTTGCGCCTTCCATGACCACGACAGTTAAATCTGGATTATCCGCAATATCTTTGTAACTATGAATATCATTTGGGTTTCCCGCTGGTACAACTAAGCCTTCCCCGTATTGCATTTCCGGTTCGCTGAATAGTGCGTTTTCACAGCGTGCAGGTTGTATTGCCATACCAGCCGTTACGACATCAAATTGTCCAGCTTGAACACCTGGAATCAATTGACTGAAATCAGCTAACTGTGATTCCATATTTTCAATACCAAGCTCTTCGAATACTGCTTGTGCAATATCTACGGCAGCACCTTTTAATTCACCATTATCTTCATAAGCATATGGTGCCTCGTTAGCGAAGCCGACTGTTACGGTACCGCTTTCTTTTAATGCCTCTAATTTACCTGCACCGTCACCATTTCCATTATCAGAACCACATGCTGCAAGTAAAACTAATAAGCCCGCTAAAACTAAAACCCCTAATCGTTTCACGTTACTATTGACCTCCTAAGAATTTTGATACTTCTATTCCCTTTTGTTTTCTATAAGAAACTATAAAATAAAAATGGCTGTGATAACTCAGTATCCAGGGCAAGCCACGTCCGGCTCCAGCGCCCAGCAACTAGCAAACTTCACACTCCTCCAATCGATAAGTCAACATCAACTCACTATCGTTCGTTGTGTTTCCTTTATCTCATTCCGGAGTGCTCCAGTTTGTACGTTGCTAAACGGGCGCTTCCGCCTTTGTTCATAAAAAACATCTGGGTAAAAAAAGCATTCTATATTTTTATGTTGTTACAATGGTACCGATAAACACGCTTTCTCACAAACGCGATAAAATGAGAAAAAATTCGGTTAACCTTCAAATTTCGGAATAGTCCATACCTCATTTGGATATACAAAAACATCCTTCCATATCATCTCATTTACGCAGGTTTACCCATGATTTACTTTTAAGAGAATAAAAATAATATGGACAGAGAAGCTAAGAGTCATTAAGATTGAAATAAGAAAAAGTTAAAGTGAAACTTCATTCAGTGGGGGTTTTCTTACTTCCCCACTGAAGTTTGTTGAGTTGAACCAACCGGGCTGTTACTAGCCAGTTACACTGTAGTTAATAGATAGAATGGGAGTGTCCTTTCATGGAAATTATCATATGGATTGTCATCGTCTTATTATTTATCGGTAGCTTCGTCGGGATTGTATTTCCGATTATTCCATCCGTACTACTTATCTGGTTAGGTTTTATTATTTTTCACTTTGGTATTGACAGCGGCGAACTGAATACGATATTTTGGCTTGCGATGATTTTGTTAACGATTCTGCTAATCAGTTCCGATATCATTGCCAACAGTTACTTTGTGAAACGGTTCGGGGGCAGTAAAGCAGGGGAACGCGCGGCTGCTGTCGCTGTTATTATCGGTTCCTTTATTACACCGCCCTTTGGAATTATTTATGTCCCATTTCTTGTCGTGTTCATCGTAGAAATGCTGATGAAGCGCACGGTAAATGAGGCATTCCGGGCTTCGATTGGATCGTTGATCGGATTTTTGGGTGGATCGTTCGCAAAAGTGATTTTACAGTTCGTAATGATTGTCTGGTTTTTTATTCTCATTATTTTTTAGCGTGTGTTAAAATAATTGATAGTTGAAATTAAAGGAGTAATGCTTTATGGAATATCCTGCAAGAGTTATTACGATCGCGGGTTCTGCAGCAGGCGGGAGTGCGGGAATCCAAGCAGATTTGAAAACATTCCAAGAACTTGATGTTTATGGAATGAGTGTTGTTACAGCTATCGTTGGGAAACACCCGGAAACAGG
Organism: Oceanobacillus sp. MO10714A; assembly: GCF_037072045.1. Taxonomy (NCBI): domain Bacteria; kingdom Bacillati; phylum Bacillota; class Bacilli; order Caryophanales; family Bacillaceae; genus Oceanobacillus; species Oceanobacillus sp. MO10714A. The sequence continues at coordinate 46,308 of NZ_JAXHDC010000013.1, forward strand.
GAAAAACGTCCATCCGCAGACGATAGAAGCAATCGAAGCACAATTTGATACTGCGATGCGCCAGGTTGGGACGGATGCCTTAAAAACGGGGATGTTATTCTCTAAAGAAGTAATTGATGTGGTCGCAGGGTTAATTGAACAATCGGATATTAAATCGGTTGTTATTGATCCAGTTATGGTCGGGAAACTTGATTCGAAGCTTTTGAAAGATGATGCAATTGAGGCGTTGAAAAAGCGGCTTATCCCACTTGCAACCATTATTACACCGAACATTCCAGAAGCGCGATTTCTGCTGGGTGAGCGAGAGATAACAAATGTGGAAGCATTGAAACAAGCAGCGATTGACTTATATGAGCTTGGTTCTAAGTATGTGCTCGTGAAAGGTGGCCGGCTGGATGGGCCTGCTGTCGATGTATTATATGACGGGAAGACACTTACTTTATTTGAAGCGCCGCGTATTGACACAGTTAATACGAGCGGAGCGGGTTGCTCTTACTCTGCGGCAATTACAGCTTACCTTGCGAAGGGCGAAACCGTGGAAGATGCAGTGGAGCATGCGAAGAAATTTGTAACAACAGCAATCAATCATGGGTTCACGTATACCGAAATGGTTGGGCCGACCTATCATGCTGCCCAGCGGAAATACGGCGATGCGTTCGATATTAAAGTAGAGAAGGTTCAGTAGGGGGGATAGCTTGACTTTACCCCCTACTTTCTATATATTAGAAAAGAGAAAATATGTGGAAACGTTGATGCGGAATAGTACAATTTGCTGTCTTTTTCAGAGAGGAAATGGTCGGTGCGAATTTCCGGGAGACAGAAGTTAGAACCTGCCGTCTGAGTTCGCACTTCGTATAGACGAAGAGACAGTCTGTAAGATGTGCGCGGTGTAGAGCCGTTATTCGAAGGAAGTGTGCATGACTTTTCATGCAAATAAGGGTGGTACCACCACACGAAGGTCCCTTTTTATATGATAGGGGTCTTTTTTTATTGGTAAAAGAGGTTGTTCAAAAAGTCCGGTAAAAATGAAACTTCGCGAAAGGGGAGGTTCTACTAAGATCGTCCACGTCCTGTGGACAACGTAGAACTCACCACCTCCTGTGGAAACTCGTTGGCTCGCTTTTCCGCTCCTCATGTACCTACTAACGTACATTCCGGTGCCGGGAGCTTTCGCCGCCTCGAATTTCGACGCACAGGACGTGCTAGTGTCGGCATTGCAACAGGACGTTGCGAACTTAGCCGACCTCGGTCCTTTTTATCCTCCTTTTTGAACACATACTTAAAATAACGTAAAGAGGTGTTTCATTTGTCTAAAAAGAATAAAGACTTTGTGGAAAAGATTACCGCGATGGAAGATGACTTTGCACAGTGGTATACCGATGTTGTGAAACAGGCCGAGTTAGTCGATTACGGTTTAGTTAAAGGGACGATGATTATCCGCCCATACGGGTATGCGATTTGGGAAAATATTAAAGATGAATTGGATCGCATGATTAAAGAATCGGGCCATACGAATGTGCAGTTCCCATTGTTTATTCCGGAGAGCTGGCTGCAGAAAGAAGCGGATCACGTGGAAGGATTCGCGCCGGAAGTAGCTTGGGTGACTCATGGCGGAGATGAAGAACTGCAAGAAAGAATCGCTGTCCGCCCAACGTCTGAAGTGTTGTTCTGTGAATATTATTCAAGGCATATTCATTCGTACCGCGATCTTCCGAAGCTCTATAACCAGTGGGCGAACGTCGTGCGTTGGGAGAAGACAACTCGCCCATTCCTGCGTTCTTCCGAATTCCACTGGCAGGAAGGGCACACGGCACATGCAACAGACAAAGATGCGGAAATTGAAACAGCGAGAATGCTTGATACTTATGCAGACTTAGTTGAGAACTATATGGCGATCCCGGTATATAAGGGAAAGAAGACAGATAGTGAAAAATTTGCTGGAGCAAAATATACGTTAACGATTGAAGCGTTAATGCATGACGGGAAAGCATTGCAGTCTGGAACGAGCCATCATTTCGGTTCTGGCTTTGCGGAAGCTTTTGATATTACGTACTTGGATGAGAACGGGGATAGTCAATTCGTTCACCAGACATCTTGGGGGCTATCCACAAGAATTATGGGAGCATTGATTATGGTTCACGGGGACAACCGCGGCTTAGTTGTACCTCCGAAGATTGCTCCGACACAGGCGATGATTATTCCGGTTGCACAACATAAGGAAGGCGTACTAGATAAAGCGTATGACTTGCGTGATCAGCTCAAAGGTCTTGTTCGTGTCGATATTGACGCAAGCGACAAGATGCCAGGCTGGAAATTTAATGAATATGAAATGAAGGGAATCCCAGTTCGTATTGAACTAGGACCGAAAGATATTGAGAAGGAGCAAGTTGTCCTTGTACGCCGTGATACCGGTGAGAAGGAATTTGTCGCACTTGCTGATCTGGAAAAGCGTCTACCGGAATTGCTTGATGAAGTCCAGCAAAACCTTTACGACAAGGCACTCGCACATCGTAACGAGAAGACAACTTCTGTTACAACGATGGAAGAATTTAGAGAAATGCTTGAGGAAAAAGGCGGTTTCCTAAAAGCAATGTGGTGTGGAGACGAAGCGTGTGAAGAGAAGATCCAAGAAGAAACAACCGCAACCTCCCGCTGTATTCCTTTTGAACAAGAGAAGTTAGCGGAAACTTGTGTGTGCTGTGGTAAACCAGCGAAAGAGATGGTTATTTGGGCGAAGGCTTATTAAATCAAAGGTGACATCGACCGTTTAGGAACGGCCGAATTGGACTTCGACGCAATGAGATAAAGGAAACATGCCCCTTTAGGGGGAGACGTGAGTTGGGCCTTGGCCCGTTCTTAGTCGGCCTTCTTTTTCTCCTTGAGCCGATGTTGACTTTCACCACAAGGGTATAAAGGCGACTAAGCCTCATACAGATCATTCGGCAAGTCTTCTTTATCGAATGTAGGTGCAGGAAGTTCGGACAGTTCCTGGTCGATGGAGCTGAATGTAAATCAAAAGTGACATCGACTGTTTAAAGGTGAGTCAATCAGGTTTTGACCTGGTCGGCTTACCTTTTTTGTTTACAATGATAATCTCTAACCGCTATGATAATTATACGAGCTCTCACCGCTCTGTCATTGTTGGTGGAGAGGATAACTTTTAATATTTTCAAGCAGTAAAGTAGAAAACGGAAACGAAGGATGTGATTCTCTAATGAAAAAACTTTTGGGAATTCTGATGTTTATTTTGTTAGTAGGAACATTGAGTGCTTGTGATGACAACGCTTCTAATATTATTGCAGCAGTTGATGTAAGTGATAGGGAGGAAACTATACTCTCTACGCTAACAAACCAATCGTTCCTGTTTGACTTCAATAACGAGGACTATGAGGAAGTATCCATGTGGGTAGAAAAATATGAGCAAGGGGAATTAGTCGATGATCAGCTAGGTTATCTAACGTCACCGGTAGACGAAACGGGTTTGATTATTTTCGCAACCAAAATAGATGGAGTTGACGAGCAGCAAACATTCCATATTGGGGTAGGTGATGAAGATGGTGTCTCTTCTCTCACAACCCGAGATACTCCTTTAACTCCTCCATATTCGCTTCGGGGTCTTCATAAAACGAGTTTGAAATAGAAGATATTCCAAATTCATCATCAGAGTATGCAATATCCGCCAACACAAGCTCGCCTTCATGCAGTGTTTTGATGTCGTTTATTTATTCAAAGCTGAGTTTGCGAAATAAAACTTCCATTTAAAATACTTGACAAATCTTAATAAAAAAAATTGTATTTTTTGCACTTCTGAGTTATAATTTAGATGTAATGTTATTACAGTAAGTACTGTAAAGCTTTTTTTGCGGTTTAAACTTTGCCATTTTCGAGAAGAATGGGAGGAGAAGAAATGGCGGTGAGTGAAGTGGAGAGGAAAATTACTAAAATTGGTAATAGCGTTGGGGTAACGATTCCACAGGAAGTATTGAATCACTTAAAAGTAAAGCAAGGTGATGATGTTAAATTTATATTGGAGAATGACGGCAGTGTGTCTATAAAAAGACCTGTAAATATGGATTTTTTAGACCAGGAGTTTTTAGAAGGGTTAGAAGACCTTTTTGAAAACTATGATGATACACTGAGAAACCTTTCAGACAGATAAATAATGGTCCGATATCTAACTGACAGGGAAGTTATTTTTATAAATGCTGCCGTGATAAAACGTTATACCCCAGAAGAACAAATAGGCGTAAAAGATACAAATATGCTGTTTAGTGCAATAGAAAGACCAAAACAAACAGTGTTTGGTAAAGATGCATACCCTACAATATGGTTAAAGGCTGCGGCTTTGTATGCTAGTATTTCGCAAAACCATGCTTTCCATAATGGTAATAAAAGAACGAGTTTCGCATGCATGAAACAGTTTTTATGGGTAAATGGATACCAATTTAAAGCTAGTCAAAAAGAAGCTGAAGATTATACTGTTTATTTAGTGGTTAAAAAGCCGGAAATTGAGGATATTGCGGATTGGATAGAAAAGCACATTGAACCAAGGTAATTAAGAATATAGATGGTAATTAACCGTCTAGTCCGAATGATTAAATACTGTATTAGATATTAATATGGAGTTAACCACACTAATTGATACTAGGTGGTTATTTTTTTTATCACGCATTAACGGTCTGTAATATTCCCACCTCTAAACATGAGGGAAGCCTATCATGTGAAGGTGGGGGTATACAAGTCCGTAAATGCGTGATTCTGTTCAACTAACATTCAGTGGGGAGGAAAAGATTCCCCACTGAATGAAGTTTCACTTTATTCCCCTTTGTCACTTAGGTCACCTAATGATAAAATATAAAAGTATAATTGTGTTAAAAGATGCATGCACGTATAGCTGGGCTATAGAATAAATATAGCTAATGAAATCATTTTGGAGGATTAGAGCATGAAAAAAAGAGTTGGCTTGATTTTTGGCGGGAAATCAGCGGAACATGAAGTTTCGTTGCAATCGGCAAAAAATGTATTAGAAGCAATGGATAAAGATAAATATGATGTTACATTAATCGGAATCGATAAAGAGGGAAGATGGCATTTGCATGATTCGTCACAGTTTCTGTTAAATGCCAACGATCCGAAGTTGATTGCCTTGAATAAATCAAATGAAGGGGTTGCCTTCGTACCGGGTGAAGCGGATAAAAAGTTAATGAAGGCTAATGGCTCGGCAGCCCTTGATCAGCTCGATGTTATTTTTCCAATCCTGCACGGAACGCTCGGGGAAGATGGAAGTATTCAAGGAATGCTGCGTGTTGCAAATATTCCCTTTGTCGGTTCGAACGTATTAGGCTCAGCAATCAGTATGGATAAGGATGTTGCAAAACGCCTTCTAAAGGATGCAGGTCTCAAAGTTGCTGGGTCTTACACGTTCACCCGTGCAACGAAAGGAAATATCTCTTTTGCAGAAATAGAAAAAAATCTTGGCCTGCCATTATTTATTAAACCAGCAAACCAGGGCTCTTCGGTAGGTGTTAGTAAAGTCGAGTCGGCGGAAGAGTTTGAAGAGGCTGTAGCTGAGGCTTTTAAATATGATCACAAGATTTTAATTGAGGAGGCAATCCAAGGCAGAGAAATCGAATGCTCTATCTTGGGAAATGAGTATCCAGAAGCTTCCATTCCAGGCGAAATTGTTGCGACCAATGACTTCTATTCCTATGAAGCGAAGTATATCGATGAAAGTGGAGCAACATTGGAAATCCCGGCAAAATTAGATGACAACCAAGTGAAAGGAATCCAGGATGTATCAGTTAAGGCTTTCCAAGCATTGGATTGTGAAGGAATGGCGCGGGTTGACGTATTTTTAACGGAAGCAAATGAAATTATTATTAATGAAATCAACACGATTCCAGGGTTTACTAAAATCAGTATGTATCCTAAATTATGGGAGCTCTCCGGCATTCCGTACAGCGAGCTTATCGACCGGTTGATTGAGTTGGCAATTCAACGTCATGAACGGGATGCGGGACTTGAAAGTTCGTTTGAAACGGAATAGTAATTTAAATTAATTAAAGCGAAGAACACATCTTAGATAGAAATAGGGTGTGTTTTTTGTTGGAGTTATTGGATTTTGAAACTTAAGTGGTAAGGCTAACGTATAAGTGGATAGGGAGGGTGAATTTAATATGAACAAGGATAAAGAAACCCCTGAAATGAGAAGAGAAAAGCTGAGACAAGAGGAATTAAAAAAATCATTCAGCAGTATACAGGGGGGGCAATCTTGCTGATTTTGTCGGTGGTTTAGGCTGGAAGGGTACTGGAATTCTTATCCTCATCCTCATTCTTGTTGGTGCATATTTTCTATTGAGATGAATGTTCATATAAAATACAGTCCCTTCAGAGATACAAAAGTGCTCAGAATGTAATCGGAGCACTTTTGTAAAACAGGCTATTTACACGATGTAAAAATTAAGCATCAATTAATTCCTCGATTTCCTTTTTCAATTTCGCCGGTTCTTTCTGAGGGGCGAAACGATCTACTACTTCACCATGCTTATTAACGAGGAATTTTGTGAAGTTCCATTTTATATCTTCTGTTAAGATTCCCTTTTGCTCACTTGTTAAATGCTTGAATAACGGATGAGCGTTTTCTCCTTTTACATCAATTTTACTGAACATGGGGAAAGAAACACCGTAATTGGCGGAGCAGAATTCAGCAATCTCGTCGTCTGATCCAGGGTCCTGACCACCGAATTGGTTGCAAGGGAAACCTAAGATTTCAAAATTATCATTGCCAATCTCATCATACAGCCTCTGTAAACCTTGAAGTTGTGGCGTGAATCCACACTCACTTGCTGTATTTACAATAAGTAGCACTTTTCCTTCATAGTCTCTGAGGGACTTATCCTCGCCGCGAATTGTTTTTGCATGGTATTCATATACACTCATGAACATCAGCCTCCTTACAAGAAGGATAGCAAGCACCATAACAACTGTCAAAAACAACTTAAGCTATTTTAAAGAACATTTCCAACTTGACAAATTGTAATGAATACTTAGAATAGGTTTTGTAAGCGCATTCATTTAGGTTGTATTAAAAAAGGGGGAAATGAAAATCATGATGGATATACAATTAACTTTACCAGAAATGCTTCAGCACACTGAAAAATATTTTCCGAAGAAGGAAATCATCTCTCGAACCCAGAAAGAGATACGTACATTCACATATGGAGAATTTGTCTCTCGCACACGGTCACTAGCCAGTATATTGGACAGATTAGGTGTTGCGAGAGGGGACAAGGTTGGTACGATTGCTTGGAATCATCACCGTCACTTGGAGGCATATTTTGCGATCCCGAGTATTGGTGCTGTTTTGCATACCATCAATTTGCGTTTATCGAAAGAACATTTAATCCACATTATTAATCATGCCGAAGATAAAGTATTGCTGATTGATGTTGATCTTCTTCCATTAATAGAGCAAATTAAAGATGACATTAATACAGTAGAAGCATTTATCGTCATGACTGATGACGATACACTCCCAGAATCTGCTTTAGACCCGATTTATTCCTATGAAGAATTGCTTGCGGGTGGTGATGAAACATTCCCGTTCCGCGATGATATTTTAGAAAATGATCCAGCCGGATTATGTTATACGTCCGCTACAACTGGCAAGCCGAAAGGGGTCATCTATTCGCACCGGGGACTTTACCTTCATAGCATGGCTCTGTCCCTTGCAGATACGGCTGGACTGTCCGAGCAGGATATTGCGATGCCAGTTGTTCCGATGTTTCACGTCAATGCTTGGGGAATCCCCTTTGCAGCGACTTGGCTCGGGGCATCACAAGTTCTCCCTGGGCCAATGCCGACGCCCCAAATACTAGCTGAATTGATTGAAGATAACAAGGTAACGATCACAGCGGGAGTACCGACGATTTGGTTAGGACTTTTAAAAGAATTGGAACAAGGAAATTATAATTTAAACAGTTTACGTGCTGTGTTATGTGGTGGTTCCGCTGCACCAGAAGGAATGATTCGAGCATTTGAAGAAACACACGGTATTCCTTTTATTCATGCGTATGGTATGACAGAAACGACCCCGGTTGTCACGGTTGCTAAATTAAAGAGCTACCAGGCAAATCTTTCTTATGAAGAAAAATTAAAATTGCGGGCGACTCAAGGAAGGGTTGTTCCAGGTGTTGAAGTAAAAATTGTTAATGATAATGGCGAGGTGAAGGCGGATGGGCAGGATATGGGCGAGCTACTCATTCGTGGGCCGTGGATTGCTGACTCTTACTATAAGGATGACAGAAGTGAAAGTTCTTTTGTTGATGGTTGGCTCCACACTGGAGACGTCGTAACAATTGATGAAGAAGGCTACGTGAAGATTGTTGACCGAACGAAGGACTTGATTAAAAGTGGTGGCGAATGGATTTCATCGGTTGATTTGGAAAATGCGCTTATGGCACATCCCGATGTATTCGAAGCAGCAGTTGTTGCCATCCCTGATCCAAAATGGCAGGAGCGCCCTGTCGCGTGTGTTGTATTAAACGATGGTGTACAGCTTTCGAAAGAGGAGATGCTCGAATATTTAGAGCCACAATTTGCCAAGTGGTGGTTACCGGATGAAGTATTGTTTATGGATGAAATACCAAAGACTTCAGTTGGAAAATTTTTAAAGCGGGCATTACGAGAACAAGTTGAAGAGCAGCTTGCATTATAAGATGGTGGGTTGGCACGAAATAGCAGTGCTAACCCACTTTTTATTTTTCCTTATTTTTGTTATACTAGTTCTTATGCAAGATGATAAATAACACAAACACCAAACATTTGTATCTTGCAAATATAAATGATAGGTGGTAACACACAATGGAGAAATCAAAATATCAGGTCTTGCTGTACTACAAATATGTATACATTGAAGACCCCGAAACCTTCGCAGCAGAACATTTGAAGTTCTGTAAAGAAGTAGGATTGAAAGGCCGGATTTTAGTTGCCGAAGAAGGAATCAACGGTACAGTATCCGGAACAGTTGAACAAACTCAAAAATATATGGATATGATGCATGCAGATGAACGTTTTCAAGACATGATGTTCAAAATTGATGAGCATGAAGGTCACGCGTTTAAGAAAATGCATGTCCGCCCACGTAAAGAACTGGTGACATTGCGTCTTGAGGATGATATTGATCCGCATGAGCTTACTGGCGAATATTTGGAGCCGAAAGAGTTCCGTGCGGCTATGGAACGTGATGACGTGGTCATTCTTGACGCTCGTAACGATTATGAATATGATCTCGGTCATTTCCGCGGCGCTATTCGTCCGGATATCGAAACTTTCCGCGAACTGCCTGAGTGGGTCCGTGAGAACCGCGACATGTTCGAAGGGAAGAAAATATTGACGTATTGTACTGGTGGAATCCGTTGTGAGAAATTCTCAGGTTGGCTCGTTCGTGAGGGCTTTGAGGATGTTGCTCAGCTTCATGGCGGAATCGCTGTATATGGGAAGGACCCGGAAGTGCAGGGTGACCTTTGGGACGGAAGAATGTATGTATTTGATGAACGAATTTCTGTTCCAGTCAACCAAAAAGAACATGTCATTGTCGGAAAAGACTTCTTTGATGGGCAGCCGTGCGAACGCTATGTCAATTGTGCTAACCCGGAATGTAATAGACAAATGCTCTGCTCTGAAGAGAATGAGCACAAGTATCTGCGCGGCTGCTCCCATGAGTGCCGTGTCACTCCGCGCAACCTTTACGTGAAAGAGCATAACCTGTCTGAAGAAGAAGTCGCAGAACGCCTGCGTGCACTTGAAGAAGAAAAACAGCATGCTTAATAAAAAATAAGAACTTCCTGATATAAGGGAGTTCTTATTTTTATCACGTATTAATTCCTTTGCAATAAGTACACTATGGTTAACGCTATTTAATTAAACGGTTTTCCAAAAAAATGGTAATAAATCTGGCGTAATAAATGCAAAAAATCTGAAATGTTAACGGATTCTTAAGGGAGAGTAATAAAAAATACTTGCTTTTTTCCGAGCGACCATGTAAAGTAGAAGGTGCAAATGGGAATTGGAATAAAAATACTTTACGATCTCTTTTTCAAGTGGTGTAAAAGTATTACAGATTCAATTACTTTGCACGAAATTGAAAAGGAGGTCATTTAAATGACTGGTAAAGTAAAATGGTTTAATGCAGAAAAAGGTTTCGGTTTCATCGAGCGTGAAGATGGCGATGACGTATTCGTACACTTCTCAGCTATCCAAGCTGAAGGCTTCAAGACTTTAGAAGAAGGTCAAGAAGTTGAGTTCGAAATCGTTGAAGGCGACCGTGGTCCACAAGCGGCTAACGTAGTTCGTTTATAATTCAAATACAAAAGCTTACTTCCAGTGGAGGTAAGCTTTTTTTAATATAAGAAACTATAAAGTGAAACTTCATTCAGTGGGGGTATTACAGGCCGTTAATGCATGATAAAATAAAAATACCGTGAGAACTTAGGTATCAAGGGTTAGCCACGTCCGGCTTTAGCGCCTTTGTTAATATTGATAAGCAGGTGAATGAATATTATGGATGCGAAAGACATGAATGCAAAAGAAATGGAAAAACGTGTCATTGAAAATTATCAGAACGACGAACGGATGATGATTCTTATTTTCGCGCAGTGGTGTGTGAATAATAATCTGGATGCCCAGGAATTATATAATAAGGCCTATCCAAATCAGCTGAATAACGCAATCTTGGATGAAGTGGTAGAGGAAACCGTCCCCAAAAATGAAGCAGATGAGATTCCAACTGTAACGGTTCTCCAAGTCCTTCAGCTGTTCGGCAATGATGATTTAGCATTCGTTGTTCAAGAGGAGAGCGAAAAACTGGATAATTGAAAGACATGCAAAGGAGCGGGTGAAACAGCAACTGGCTAATCCACCCGCTCGTGATTGTTATTCAAATAGCTTTATCAATGCTTGTGTGCCGCTGTCTTCTTCCCCTTTTTCCGCTAGTTCTTTGTACAGTTCGAGGGAGAGTTTAAGTCCTGGTGTAGACAATCCCATTTCTTCAGCAGCCTCAAGTGCAATCGTCATATCCTTAATGAAGTGCTTTACGTAAAAACCTGGTGCGAAATCGCCTTTTAACATACGCGGACCAAGTTGTGATAGGGAGAAGCTTGCTGCCGCTCCGGTACTGATGCTGTCCAGAACTCGCTCTGGATTGAGACCGGCTTTTTTCGAATAAACAAGTGCTTCAGCTACACCGATCATATTCGTTGCAATTGTAATTTGATTGGCAAGTTTCGTGTGCTGCCCTGCTCCAGCTTCCCCTTGGTGGATAATATTTTCACCCATCATCTGAAAAATCGGCAGCATGTTGTTAAATGCAGCTTGGTCTCCTCCGACCATAATCGCTAACTTCGCGTTTCTCGCCCCAATGTCACCACCGGAAACAGGTGCATCAAGCGCATGGATGTTCCGCTTCTTTGCTTCTTCATAAATTTTTACTGCTAGAGATGGCTTTGATGTTGTCATATCAACGACGTATGTATGTTCACGCGCATTTTGTAAAATACCTTCCTCTCCAAAATAAATCTCCTCGACGTCACTTGGGTAACCAACCATCGTGATAACTAGATCAACAGTTGCTGCTAGTTCTTTCACGGTATCCACCCAAGTCGCTCCCTCAGCAAGCAGTTCTTCAGCCTTATGCTTGGTCCGTGTGTAGACGGTTACATTGTAGCCAGCTTTTAAGACATGAGAAGCCATACTTTTTCCCATAACTCCTGTTCCGATAAAACCAATATTTTTGAGTGTATTTTGTGTCATTCGTTCTTCCCCTTTCCATCATTTGGGCAGTAGTTAACCCGAATCATTCTGTTCATTTTACATATAGTATATGTAGCTCATTATAGCAAAAAAAGCATCAATTTTTATGAAATTTACTAAAAGGATAGGAATTTTCCGTAAAAAATGAGAAAGATGGGAGCTATGCATATGCTAACCGACAAACAACTTTCACAAATGTTTGACATCTTACATGAGCGAGAACATGAATTAATCGATCAATTGAAAGACCAGCTTGGTTTGAAATATGAATTTTCCCAGGAGATAAGCGGGGAACTGTCTAATTATGATAATCATCCAGGCGATCAGGGAACGGAATTATTTGAGCGCAGTAAAGACCTTGCCTTGAATGAACATGCGGAAAAAGAACTGGAAGATATAAATAAAGCGTTTCATGCGATGGAAGAGGGTACATACGGAATTTGCGCCGTTTGTGGCCAAGATATTCCGTATGAGCGGTTGGAGGCTGTTCCGACTGCGGACAAGTGCATGGAGCATGCGAGTGAACAGACTTTCTCACGGGAGCGGCCGGTTGAGGAAGAAGTGATGTCGAGTAACATCCGTTCCGAGGAAGCAAGGGATGTGGATAATACTGCTTATGATAGAGAGGATGCTTGGCAGGAGGTAAGCAGGTACGGTTCCTCAGACGGGCCTTCTGATTTATATGACGATCAGGATAGTTATAACGAAATGTATCCGAATAGTGATGAAAACAATGCGGGACCTGAGGGTATAGAAGGTTATATATCAGCAGGTGAGGACGGTAAGTATGATGAGCAAGCGTTAGATCATTTCAGGAATCAGAAGTCGGAGTGAGATACTGAAATGTTACGAGGACTGTTTAAGTTCACAGTTTTCGCTATCAACACGTCCCCAACATCGTAACACAAACATCACAAAAAGAGACCGCACTCGAAACCGAGGCGGTCTTATGTCTTAATTAATTATGCAGCATTTTCATCGAGCTCTTGTAGCACAAGCTCTGTCGTCTCTACTTTGCCATCGCGGATAAATTCGATTTTTATCTCTTCACCTACTGCTGTATCAGAGTATAAATACTTCCGCAGTTCAAGAATTGAAGTTACTGGTTCGTCGTTGATCTTCGTAATTACATCGAACTGCTGTAAACCGGCTTTATCAGCTGGGGAACGGGGTTCGACACTAGCAATCACCATGCCACCTTCTACATCATCGGGAAGATCAATGTTCCCGCGATATTCCGGTGGTACTTGGTATAAAGCAGCTGTACTGATCCCGATCAGTGGTCTTGTGACTGTTCCTTCCGTTTCCAGTTGTTCCATAATCGGTAAAGCAGTATCAGCTGGTATGGCAAAACCAATTCCCTCAACGGCACTTTGAGCAATTTTCATCGAATTGATCCCAACCACTTCACCGTTTGTATTAACTAGAGCCCCACCACTATTACCTGGGTTGATGGCAGCATCTGTCTGTAACACTTCTGTTACCCAGTCCGGTTGTCCGTCACCATTCGTATCAACTGGAACCGAACGATTTAGACCGCTAATAATTCCTTTCGTTACCGTATTGGCAAAATCTAATCCGAGCGGGTTGCCGATTGCAAGCACGGTTTCACCAACGGCAAGGTTTTCCGACGTACCGAATGTCGCAACAGTATCGATTAATTCGCCGTCGACCTCAAGTACAGCAAGATCCATCAATGCATCCTCGCCAAGCACAGTCGCTGGAATCCGTTCCTCATCACCAAGTACAATTTCCACATTTTCTGCACCGTCAACAACATGTTGGTTCGTTACGATATATGCTTTTCCATCTTCTTTTTTATAAATAATTCCAGATCCGGTTCCAGCTTCTTCATCGCCATCCCAAATGCTTCGTTGTTGCAAATTAACGACTCCAACTACTGCATCGGATACTTCCTGGATGTTTGTTGAGCTATCCGCGTCTTCAGAGGAAAAAGTATCGATGATTGCTGCCGCTTCACTGCTTTGATTTTCCGTCACCGGGCTCGTTTGTGTGTTACCGTCCAGTGGGATAATATTGTTTACAAACAACATTGCGACAATCACTGCTGCAACTGCCCCACCGATTAGTCCGCCGGCAAGTGCGCTCCAGCCGCTCCATTTTTTATTCTTTTTCCCGTTCTTCCCATCTAATGGAGCTTGCGCCGGGGTAGAAGTTTGCTCATTGTCACTTACATCTTCATATTCTTGCTCTTCTAGAACATTTTCTGTGTCCGGAGATTCGTTTGAAGGCTGCTTATATTCGCCGCTCTCCTGTGAATGATTTGGTCTTTTGTCTTCAAAATTCATCAAAATCACCCTTTCTATTAAGTATTCTATCAATTATTATGAATATAAGTAAAAGAAAAGAGAGAGCTGCTGAAAAGAAATCTTGACCTCAGCAACTCTACATAGGAAGACCGCAATAGGGATGTGATTGCGGCTTCCAAATATATCAAATAAAAGGGGAAGTTCTAAGGAGTAGATGGTGTCAACCACTTCCTTACATTTCTTATTATACCCATTAGAAAAGGGAAAGCTTAGGCGTAATTGTGGAAAAAATGTGGAAGATGATTTTTGACAGCTTTTTAGTATAATTTTAATACATTCTATGTGAAAATGAAGATAAGTAAAACGAATGAAAAGGTGACAAGAAATGAGTTACACAATTGGTGTAGTAGAAGATGATAAAAATATCCAAAGTATTGTGCGTGCCTACCTCAAGAAAGAAGGCTATGATGTCATCATCATGTCAACTGGGGAAGAGGGCTGGGAAGTGTGGCAAACGAATCCGCCTGATATGTGGATTCTTGATATTATGCTTCCAGGGATGGATGGCTATGAATTCTGTAAGCGAATCCGCATGGAAAGTGAAGTACCAATCATCATCATCTCTGCAAAAGATGATGAAATCGATAAGATTCTTGGTCTTGAGCTTGGTGGGGATGATTATCTTACAAAGCCTTTTAGTCCTAGGGAGCTTGTTGCCCGTGTAAAGCGGCTATTTAAACGAACGAGCCTCGGCAGGCAAATGGAGCAACAGCCTCTTGAGCGGATGAAGGTAGGGGAGTTACTGATTTACCTTGATGAACGGAGGATATTCTGGGCTGGTGACGAATTTGAGGTAACGACAAAAGAGTACGATATGCTGCTCTTATTCGCGCAAAATCCGAACCGGGCTTTTTCAAGGGAAGAATTACTCCTAAACATTTGGGGCAATGATTATTTCGGAAGTGACCGGGCGGTGGATGATCTTGTGAAACGGATCCGTAAAAAAATACCGGATATCCCACTTGAAACCGTATGGGGCTATGGATATCGATTGCGAAAAGATGAGGAATAAGCGATGAAACTACGCTCACAATTAACCCTAGCATTTACTGGGCTGCTTATCGTCGTCTTAACGGTGACCGGCTATCTCATTTACTCTTTAATATTAGATATTCTTGTGCAGGATGAGCAGAGACAGCTGGAGGAAACCGGTGAACTGCTTGCAAATTTTTTAACCGAGCAGTACGGAACGACAAAGGATATCCATGAATTTAATCAATTTTTAAATGACCAGGAGCTTCAATTGTTCCTTTATGACCGGAATATGGATACCGTATTGTTCTCCACGATGCCCAATTCGGTCGTTGCTGGATTTTTCCAGGAAAATAACTTTGCCAACACGAAAGAGACGATGTGGCAACTTGGCAATGACCGTTTTGTCACATCCCGCATCCTTTTTAACCCGGACGCTCTCGGCCTCGAATTAATTTTATTGACACCGATGACTGACCTACATGAGATTCAGCGAAACTTCATCAAGAGGTTATTTCTCATCTTTCTTATTGGTGCTTTGCTCGCAATTTGGCTAAGTTATTATTTAACAAATACACTTGTAACACCACTAACACTTCTCCAGCGGCAATTGAAGAAGATTGAGAAGCGTCAGTTCGATGATGTCGAGCGGATTAAGGCAACAGGGGAAATTAAAGAAGTGGAACAAAGTGTGTTTGAAATGGCGAATGAACTACAACGTTATATGAGTTCCCAGCAAGTATTTTTCCAGAATGCGAGTCATGAATTGAAAACACCGCTCATGACAATTCAAGGCTATGCGGAAGGGATTAAAGACGGTGTGTTTGAAGGAGAAGAAAAAGATAAGGGACTAGAGCTGATGGTTGAGGAAGTGAAGCGGCTGAAAGTCATTATTAATGAAATGATTCTGCTCGCCAAGCTTGATACAGAGAAAACGTACGAGCCCATCATGCTGTCTGGGGATGTTTTAATTGATGCAGTCATTGATCGGCTCTTCCCAATGTTAACGGAAAATAATATCAGAGTGGACAAACAAGTTAAAGAGGATATTCAGATTTATGCAGATGAGGAGAAAATGCTGCGCGCCCTTTCCAATATTGTCGTCAATGCAATCCGCCATGCGAAGAGCCGGATACGTATCCATGCATATACCGAGCATAAGCAACTCATGATTACAGTAGAAGATGACGGAGACGGTGTTGCAGAAGACTTAATTCCACATATTTTTCACCGTTTCATTAAAGGGAAAAGTGGCGAAAGCGGACTTGGCCTTGCTATTGCCCGGGCAATTATTGAACAATCGGACGGCAAGATCAGTGTCGACCGCTCGCCGGATTTAGAAGGAGCGAGATTTATCATTATGTTGCCAGTAGTGAGTAATAAAAGAGAGAAACAGGGCTAAGAAAAATGCAAAACCTCGGGGATATCCTCGGGGTTTTTTGACCAATATTGTATTATTTTGTTATAAAAGGGTAGAGATAAGGGAGAATAGTTCCTTACGAAGCCTTTTTCTGTTGCCGAAAGATATAGATCGAGCTTATCAGTTTCCTGGCAAGACGACTCCTAGAGATTTAGAGGGACAGACTCGAATCCCTTTCCAGGAGTTGTTTTTACTTTTTAGGTCACTAACCCTTTGCAAAAAGCGTTATAATTCCGATAAATATACTCGAACTCGATAATATGTTATAATAAGGGCTTGATTCATCCCTTAAAAAAGAGGAGCGGACGTTATGCAAAGAAAAGATATACGTAATATTGCAATTATTGCCCACGTTGATCACGGGAAGACAACGCTTGTCGATCAACTGTTAAAATACTCTGGAACATTCCGGGAAAATGAGCAGGTCGATGATCGTGCAATGGACTCAGGTGATATTGAACGTGAACGTGGAATTACAATATTAGCGAAGAATACTGCTGTTAAATATGAGGATACAACGATAAATATTCTCGATACACCAGGTCACGCGGACTTCGGTGGAGAAGTCGAGCGGATTATGAAAATGGTGGACGGGGTAGCACTTGTCGTTGATGCTTACGAGGGAACGATGCCTCAGACCCGTTTCGTGCTCAAAAAAGCACTCGAACAAAAACTGCGGCCAATGGTCGTCGTGAACAAAGTCGACAGACCTAACGCACGACCGGAAGAAGTAATCGATGAAGTGCTTGACTTGTTTATTGAGCTAGGAGCGGATGATGAGCAATTGGAATTCCCTGTCGTCTATGCATCAGCTTTAAATGGTACGTCAGGTCTTGAACCGGATCAACAAGAGGAAACGATGGATCCAATTTTCGAGACGATTATGAAACATATCCCTGCCCCTATTGATAACTCCGATGAGCCATTACAATTCCAAGTGACATTGCTTGATTACAATGATTATGTCGGAAGAATTGGTGTCGGTCGGGTTGCTAGAGGGAAAATCCATGTCGGTCAGCAAGTCGTTCTAATGAAACAGGACGGAACGAACAAGTCATATCGGATTTCCAAGCTGTTCGGTTTTCTCGGTTTAAAACGGATTGAAATTGAAGAAGCAAGTGCCGGTGAGATTGTAGCTGTTTCTGGATTAGAAGATATTAATATCGGGGAAACGGTCTGCCCGAAAGATCATCCGGAGGCCCTGCCATGGTTACGAATCGATGAACCGACACTGCAAATGACGTTTCTTGTGAATAATAGCCCGTTTGCCGGTAAAGAAGGAAAATATATTACCGCTAGAAAAATTGAAGAACGGCTCATGAAGGAACTTGAAACAGATGTAAGTCTGCGTGTTGATCCGACTGATACGCCGGACGCTTGGATAGTTTCTGGACGCGGTGAACTGCACTTGTCGATCCTGATTGAGAACATGCGAAGAGAAGGCTTTGAACTCCAGCTTTCGAAACCAGAAGTAATTATTAAAGAAATAGATGGTGTAGATTGCGAGCCGGTGGAACGTGTGCAAATTGATGTTCCAGAAGCATATACAGGAACGGTGATGGAGTCCCTAGGAGAGCGTAAAGGGGAAATGCTCGATATGGTGAACTATGGAGATGGCCAAGTTCGTATTGAATTTAAAGTGCCATCAAGGGGTCTGCTTGGGTATACGACTGAATTCATGTCCCAGACGAGTGGTTATGGAATTTTGAATCATACATTCGAAGCCTTTGAACCAGTTATTAAAGGTAATGTTGGTGGAAGACGCGAAGGTGTACTAGTTGCACTGGAAAATGGTAAAGTTTCCACTTATAGTATTTTACATTTGGAAGACCGTGGTACTATTTTCGCTGAACCAGGACAGGAAGTATATGCTGGTATGATTATCGGCGAGCATAACCGGGATAATGATTTGACCGTAAATATTACAAAAGAAAAGCATTTGACGAATATGCGCGCATCAACAAAAGATCAAACAGCAAATATCCGAAAAACGAGAAAGATGTCATTGGAGGAAGCATTGCAATACTTGAATGATGACGAATATTGCGAAGTTACCCCAGAATCCATCCGCCTCCGGAAAAAAATCTTAAATAAATCCGAAAGAGAAAAAGCAGCGAAAAAATAAATAAAACTCCCGACACAACCCGAACATATTAATTCATGGGCAGTTAGATTCAAGAGACAGGATGAAGAAATACCTCACCCTGTCTCTTTTTGAACAGGGACATTGGGGTCAGAGCAACTGTCCCAGTTTAAGAGCAGGGACATTGGGGTCAGAGTAACTGTCCCAGTTTAAGAGTGGGGACACTGGGGTCAGAGCAACTGTCCCAGTTTAAGAGCAGGGACACTGGGGTCAGAGCAACTGTCCCAGTTTAAGAGCAGGGACACTGGGGTCAGAGCAACTGTCCCAGTTTAAGAGCAGGAACATTGGGGTCAGAGCAACTGTCCCAGTTTAAGAGCAGGGACACTGGGGTCAGAGCAAGTAATCCAGTATATTGTGAAATTCTGGAATTTCCTCGTGAACTTCAGAGATTTATTTGGAACTTCGATTCTTTTATTAACTTCAGAATTTACTGGAGTTTTAGAGACTGCACTGCATACCCAATTGTGAATTAGAGCATTTTCATTATTAACATGAACTATTCTCCCGTGAACTCAGAGTTTTTTATCTATGAACCTGAGCAGATCCTCTGTGAACTCGGGGCTCCTCTAACTCCCTACTCCAACTCCACCGTTTTCTATCTTCCGGGCATAAAAAAACCACCCTATTTTCAAGGATGAATTTTTAACAGGATTAAAACTACTTCACCGAGCATCCCTTCACTGCTCTTTCGGCTTTTTCTTTTTATCATTCGGGATGTGTTTTGTAAAATAGGCGGCGAAAATAAGTAAGATGATGGCAACTCCCCATGCTGCAATGCCACTCCAGTATCGGTCCAACATATTGCCAATAATAATGATGAGAACACTTGCTACAATTAAAATTCCAGATAAATATCGTTTCACCACGATTCCCCCATTAGATAATCCCTTTGTTAATAATCCGCACATCATAAACCGAAATGTCTCCTCTTATTATACTATATCCAATTCCATCCAGTTTATCATTATGAAGCTAAAATTTATTGATATTTTATTTTCCTCCCTTCTATTGAGCAAATAGCCTATAAGCAGTAAAATAATAGTTGTTCAGTCATATGCTTAATAAAGTGAAACTTCATTCAGTAGGGGTATCCTTACCTTCCTCACTGAATGTTAGTTGAACCGAATCAGGGATTTACGGACTGTATATCCCCACCTTCACATGTGGGGCTTCCCTCTTGTTCTTTAGAGGTGGGGTATTACAGACCGTTAATGCGTGATAAAAAATGAATGGAGAAGAGAAGTTTGAGAATAAAAGATTGTATGATAGTTGGACTTATTCTATGTCTGGTTAGTTTGCTTAGCGCATGTAATATGACGATAAAAGTTACAGGTACGGGGAAAACGGTAACCGGAATGGAAAGCGAGTTGATATTCAAAGATTCAATCCCAGGTGTGATTGTGGAGGAGATTACGATTTCTTCTATTGGAGATGTATTATTACATGAACCAGTCTATGTCGATGCTTGGACAGGGAGCACATTTAATTTTTCCCCGATGCTTGAAAAAGTGGAAGATTATTTAAGTGAGGCGACGATTACGACAGCAAACCAAGAGTCGATGATCGGCGGGGTAGAACTTGGGTTATCCACCTATCCGGCATTTAATAGCCCGAAAGAAATTGGTAATGCGTTGAAGGACGCCGGGGTCGATGCCGTCATGCTGGCAAATAATCATACACTTGACCGCGGGGAAAAAGCGATTCAGCAAGCAATTAACCATTGGGAAAATCTTGATATGATGTATGTTGGTGCCTATAAGGACGAAGCAGATCGAAAAAAGGTGCGTGTAATCGAAACGGATGAGGGGATCTCCGTTGCATTCCTCAATTATACGTACGGGACAAATGGAATTCCAGTACCAGAGGATAAGCCTTATTTGGTCAATCTCATCGATCAAGAGCAGATGGCAGAAGATATCGCTGAGGCGGAAGCTGAAGCAGATATTATCGTTTTAAACCTGCATTTTGGAAATGAATATGAGCGGATGCCAAATGAAGAACAGAAGGAGCTCGTCCAATTTGCGGCCGACCATGGTGTCCATGCAGTCATCGGCCATCATCCACATGTTTTACAGCCGGCTGCATGGGTGGAAGGAAAAGATGGAAATGAAACGCTCGTCATCTATAGTCTAGGTAATTTCCTTTCGAATCAACAGGGGTTATATAAGCGGATTGGCGGGATGTTTACCTTTACCGTGACGAAGACAACTTATAAGGAAAAGGAGAGTATTGAAATTCATTCACCCACTCTCTTGCCGACGTATGTCACATTCCATGAGGACTTCGAAGACTATGAGGTTGTACCGATGTATTCCTTAACAAATAAGGAATTGAAAGAAGCAGATCGGCATTATGAAGAAATAAAAATGCATATGTCTCAGTGGATGCCAGAGCTTAGATTCATAGAAGAAAAGTAAGGGAAGTGTGGCCTGTTCCAAGAAAGGTCACACTTAAGATAGGCATGCCAAGTCTTTTTTTGGTATGATGTAAAATGTATTTAAATTTACATACGTTAAGGAGATTCATCGCATGGAATGGAAAAATATATATCGAGGGATATTGATGGGTGCTACAGAGGTCGTCCCGGGAATCAGTAGCGGTACCATTGCACTTTTACTTGGAATTTATGAGCGGTTGATTGAAGCAATTAACGGCTTTTTTAGTAAGGACTGGAAGAAGCATTTAGGATTTCTCATTCCGCTTGGGATTGGCATGGTAGCAGCGTTGTTCGTGTTTGCGAAAGTGATCGAATGGTTGTTTATCCACCATCCGATGCCGACATTATTTTTCTTCCTCGGACTGATCCTTGGCGTCCTGCCTTATTTATTTTATAAAGCTGATGCGAAGAATTCATTTCGTCTGCAGCATATCGGTGTGATGCTGGTCGGTGTTATCATTATTGCTACAATAGGGCTTATGAATGTTGGAGAAGGGGAAATTATTACGAATATTACCCTGAAAACATATGCATATCTATTTGTTTCAGGTATAATCGGCAGCGCGGCAATGATTCTTCCAGGGATAAGTGGCTCATTCTTGCTTCTTGTTCTTGGTGTATATCCGACAGTCATTGCTGCCGTCAGTAATTTAAAATTTGATATCATCATTGTGACTGGACTTGGGATTGCGATCGGTTTTGTCATCATGAGCAGAATTGTCGGCTATTTTTTACGAAACTATTTCACTATTACATTCGCAGCCGCAATAGGACTTGTTGCAGGTTCAGTTTTCGTCGTTTTCCCGGGAATACCCCAAACGGTTGGTATGTTCTTTGTTAGTGTTCTTACATTTTTCACAGGGCTTTTAACAGCGTATATCCTTGGACGAATAGAGTATAAATAGTTACAATATAAGAAAATAATTTAAAGAGGGTATAAAAGGAGAATTCAGATGGAACTAATCACAACGCAAGCTAGATTTGATGAAGTTATACAAAGTGCAGATCCGGTCATTATTAAGTTCTTCGCTAACTGGTGCCCAGACTGCAGACGCTTTGATATGTTCTCGGGCCAGGTAATGGATGAGTTCAACAATTATAACTGGTACGAAGTGAATATTGATGAGATAGAAGGAATTGCTGAAAAGTATGAAGTAATGGGAATTCCGAGCGTACTAATTTTCCAAAATGGGGAAAAACTAGCGCATCAGCACAGTGCTTATACGAAGACTCCAGAAGAAGTAACGGAATTTTTACAACAACAATTAGGGTAATATTAAACAAAGGCGGAAGCGCCCGTTAAGCAACGTACAAACTGGAGCACTCCGGAATGAGATAAAGGAAACACAACGAACGGCAGTGAGTTGATGTTGACTTATCGATTGGAGGAGTGTGAAGTTTGCTAGTTGCTGGGCGCTGGAGCCGGACGTGGCTAGCCCCGGATACCTAAGTTATTAAGCATTTTTATTTTATACTTTCTTATCATTTATAAAGAAGCTTGCGATTAACAATTGAGTTGATTGCAAGCTTCTTTATTACGATTCCTTCTCCTTATTCACTTAAATTAAAATTGAACTGCTCGTCGTTTGTAAATAGAAGTCTTCCATTTTCCAATTGGATTGTATCGTCACGCACTTTCAGCTGAAAGACATCCTCGTACTTGGATGGATCAGTTGGGATGGTAATCTCATTCAAATTACGCGTATTAATTTTCGCGGTATCGTCTGGCTTGTTTTCTATTGCGCCCCATTCAATTAGAAATGGCAAATTCTCCGTGTTTTCAGGGAAAAGCATTCTCCAAGATAGAGTTGAACCGTCAATTTTCTTCCGCATTCCTGGATACGGACCACTATACGGGATCTGATTTTCTTTAAAATAGGCCAGCTGGGTGTCTAGATTACTCGTCCGTAAAGCAAAGGTAAGGAGTCCGGTCCTTCCTTGATCGAGAAAATCAACTGCATTTCTCACTAATGGGAGATTGCTTTTCCTAGCAAGTTCCTCATCGAAAATTCCGAGCCATTCGATATAACTTTCATTTTGGAAGTGAGCAAGGAAGTTGTATGTTCCCCATTTTTCATGTTTACCACCTTCAATAGCGATTGCATGATGCTGTTCAACAAACTGTTGGGCATCCTTTTCGGGATTCTTTGAAACGATTACAAGATGATCAATTGCTAGCATGCTAATCCTCCTTTGTAAAATGAAAACTTCTGCTTATCGTCATGATAAGCATTTATGCGTATAATAGAAAGTAATTAATCTTAAAATTGGCAGGTGTGAATATGGCAAAACCTAAAATCCTGATTATTGAAGATGAACAAAAATTAAGCCGAGTGCTGCAACTCGAACTCGAATATGAAAATTATGAAACAGGTGTCGCAGATAATGGGAAAGATGCGTTGCGACTTATAGAAGAAGAGAGCTGGGATCTTGTCTTGTTAGATATTATGATTCCTGAATTAAGCGGTCTTGAAGTGTTGCGGAGAGTCCGTCGTTTTGATGAGGAAACACCAATCGTTCTACTTACAGCAAGGGATGAAATTCATGATAAGGTAAGTGGGCTCGACCTCGGGGCGGATGATTATATTACGAAGCCTTTCCAGATTGAGGAATTATTAGCGCGGATCCGCGTTCTTTTACGCCGACCGAAAGCGAAGAAGGAGAACAACGAGGAACTTACTGTTGCTGATTTGAGAGTGAATCCGAGCGCCCGAGAAGTTTCAAGGGGCGAAGTGCAAATCGATCTTACACCAAGGGAATTCGATCTGCTCGTCTGTTTATTGCAAAATAAAAACATTGTCCTGACAAGGGAGCAGCTGATTGAACAAGTTTGGGGGTTCGATTATTACGGTGACACAAATGTTGTCGACGTCTATATCCGCTACTTGCGGCAAAAAGTGGATAAAGGTTTTGAGACCGCGGTTATTCAAACAGTGCGCGGGGTAGGCTATACGATAAAGGACCTTGAACAATGAAATTAAGGACAAAAATCCGCTTGTTTTCCAGTATTCTCATTCTAAGTATGCTCATCTTTGTCAATACATTCATCTATTTTCTCTTTTATAAAAATGCGACGGATGGCCAATTAACGGAACTATCCTTGCAGACTGATGTTCTGATCGAGCATCTCTCACAGACGACGAGCGGGGAAGAGGCGAGTGAAGTGATCAATGCTTTTCTACCGGCAAATGGGATGGTGAAGGTTTTCTCGAGTGATCAGCGAGCAATAGAATTTAAACGTAAAGGAGAGGCTTATCGGACATTGGAAGGTGCGTTCCAGACTGCGGAGACTCATGAAATTGAACGGCCAGAGCGCGGTGTCCATGTCGCTGTTGTAACTAAGCCGATCATTTGGCATGATGGGAGTGTTGTCACGCTGCAGATGTCTGATAATTTAGTGGCTCTTACGAATACGATGCGAATTTTATTTTACGTACTTATCATCGTATCACTCGTTATCCTCATCCCGACGGTTATCGGTAGTAATATCCTGAGTCGTTTCCTTCTCAATCCTATTGAAGAACTGACACGGACGATGAAAACGAACATTAAGGAGCGGAAATGGGAGAAGATCGATCACAGAGACCGTTCCAAGGATGAGGTCTATGAAATGGAAGTTACCTTCAATGAAATGATTGATCAGCTAAAGGATAACTACGAAAGACAGGAAGACTTTGTATCCAACGCTTCCCATGAATTGAAAACTCCGATACAGATTGTGAAGAGTTACGCTCAGCTGCTTGCAAGAAGAGGGAAGGACAACCCTGAACTACTGGACGAATCAATTGAAGTAATTGATTCGGAAGCCGACCGGATGAAACGGCTAGTGGAGCAACTTTTATCTTTGGCGAAAAATAAAGAAAATGTTGTCCACGAACGTGTCGAACTTGTTCAACTAATCGAGCATTCGATTACAACATTCAAGCAGGCTTATAATAGGGAAATCGAATTTCATAAAAATACCGAAACGATACATGTTTTAGGGAATGCTGGGCAGCTCGAACAAATTATTTATATTTTAATTGAAAATGCCTTGAAATACAGTGAAGATAAAATTACAGTAAGTCTGTTTACTTATA
>NZ_JAXHDC010000014.1:0-70227 GCF_037072045.1 Oceanobacillus sp. MO10714A
TATGAAAGATTATAGAGGGAATAGTCTGTAAGAACAAGCACGGATTATAATACCTTGATCGAACGACTCTCCGCTATTAACTGGCTGATTTCTGCTAAATTACCTTCATGAAGAAGCTGAACGACCTTACTGCCAACGATCACCCCGTCACCATGCTCACTGAGCGCCCTCGCTTGCTCTCCTGTAGATACACCGAAGCCCGCGAGTACTGGAGTATCTGTATATGTCTTTAATTCTTGTAAAAATGTTGATACATATGCATCATGCTCTGCCCTTGCGCCAGTTGTACCGGTAACAGCAACCGCATAAAGAAAACCTTCTGTACGCTTGGCAAGTTCCTGTAAGCGTTGTTGCGGACTCGTCATCGCAGCAAGCCTTACATAGGCGATGTCCCTCCTACTTAAAGCTTCCGCAATGAGGCGCTCCTCCTCCATCGGCAAATCGGGAATAATCACTCCATCAACCCCAGCTTTTGCACTCTTTTTGGCAAACGTTTCAACACCAAATGCGATAATTGGATTGATATACGTCATGATGACGACAGGTATCGTCCGTTCTAATTTTGTCACCTCTAATATATCTAGAACGTTGGCAAGTGTTGTCCCGTTAGCTAAAGCTCGGCTGCCAGCCGCTTGGATTGTCGGACCATCTGCTACAGGGTCAGAAAATGGAATACCAAGTTCTATAACAGCTGCATCGTTTTCCTCGAAAAATTTTATTCTGTCTGGCAAAATATCCAAACCACCATCACCAGCCATAATGAATGGTGAGAAAATTTTTTCTCCTGCAGAAAGTCTTTCTTGCAATGCCTTTTCTAATCTTACTTTTCCCATTTATTTCTCCTCCTTCACTTCAATAAATCCTTATTGTCTAAGGTCCTTATCTCCCCGGCCCGAAAGGCAGACAACAATTATTTGATCTTTAGACATTTTTCCGGCAACCTGCATTGCATGAGCTACTGCGTGCGAACTTTCTAAAGCCGGTATGATCCCTTCTTTCCGCGATAAAAGTTCGAAAGCCTCCAGTGCCTCATTATCCGTTACAGTCGTATAATTTACCCGGTCGATACTCTGTAAATAGCTATGTTCCGGTCCGACGCCCGGATAATCTAGTCCTGCCGAAATTGAAAAAGCTTCTTCTATTTGTCCGTTTTCATCCTGTAAAAGATGAGTCAATGTCCCGTGTAATACCCCGACTTTCCCCTTTGTTAAAGTTGCTGCGTGTTTATTCGTTTCTAGGCCACTTCCACCAGCTTCGACCCCGATTAAAGAGACATCTTCCTCCTCAACAAAGGGATAAAACATTCCCATCGCATTACTGCCACCACCGACACAGGCAATAATCTTTTCCGGCAGCTTTCCATCTTGTTCTAAGATTTGCCTTTTCGTTTCCTCACCGATCACCGCTTGAAAATCCCTGACAAGCAGCGGAAATGGATGCGGACCAACGACAGAACCGATAATATAATGGGTATCTTCCACATGGTTCACCCAGTAACGAAGTGCTTCATTCACGGCATCTTTCAGTGTCCAGCTTCCGCCTTCAACACTTCTAACCTCGGCACCAAGCAGCTCCATCCGCTGTACATTCAGTGCTTGGCGGCGAATATCCTCTTCCCCCATAAAGACGATGCAATCAAGACCAAGCAGCGCACAAACTGTTGCAGTTGCTACCCCGTGCTGACCAGCACCGGTTTCTGCCACCACTTTCCTTTTTCCCATCCTAACCGTAAGCAGAGCCTGCCCAATCGTGTTGTTGATCTTATGTGCGCCTGTATGGTTAAGGTCTTCTCGTTTCAAATATATTTTCGCCCCACCTGCTTTATCTGTAAGCCGCTCCGCGAAATATAATGGGGTCTCTCTTCCGACATATTGCTTTAAATAGTAGTTCAATTCCCCAAGGAAGCTCTTATCTTGCTTTGCCGCTTCATACGCTTTTTCAAGTTCAAGAACTGCCGGCATTAATAATTCCGGGACGAACCTCCCGCCAAAATTGCCATACTTTCCACTTTGATCTGGTACGGTATATACACTCATTTTTTATAAGCCTCCCTTTGTTTTGCCTGCTCGATAAATGCTTTCATTTTTTCTGGATCCTTCTTTCCTGCCGTCTCGACACCGCTTGAGACGTCAACTGCGAATGGATTCACTGCTTCCACTGCTTCCCGCACGTTTTCTGGATGAAGACCTCCTGCAAGCAGCAACCTTTCCCGGTCGATGCCTGATTCTTGCAGCAAGTTCCAGTCAAACGTCTTGCCACTCCCGCCACGATTGATGCTCGGTGTATCAATTAGAAAATAATCACATGGATACGTATGGACATTTTCTAACCTTTCTTTTTCAGCGGGGAATGCTTTAATAACCTTTGCAGAAAGAGATTTTGCCACATGTGGCGGTTCTTCCCCGTGCAGTTGAAGGAAATCAAGCCCAACTTGGCTGGCAATTTGCTCCATCACAGTCGGTTCTTCATTAACAAAGACACCGACTGTTTGGACAGATGCCGGAAGACGGCTTGCAATCGCTGCTGCCGCAACCGGCGAAATTTCCCGCTTACTTTCCGTAAAAACAAATCCGATTAAATCGGCTCCCGCTTCAGCTGCCGCTTGTGCTGCTTCCTCCGTTGTGATGCCACAAATTTTAACGAACATGCAGCCTCTTCCCCTCTTTCAGTGGAATTTGTAGATTCGTAAATGTTCTTTGTAAATCTTCCGCAAGCATAAGTGTTTCTCCGACTAAAATTGCTTCCGCCCCAACGTCTCTCACCCGCTTCACGTCTTCTCTTTCCCGCATGCCGCTTTCACTAATAAGCAATGTGTCACGGTCCATAACAAGGGATGCAAGTTTTTCCGTTATTGCTACATCGACTTCAAAAGTTTTCAAATTTCGGTTGTTTATTCCGATTATTTCAGGTTCAAGTTTTACTGCCCGTTTCATTTCTTCCTCGTCATGCACTTCGACGAGTACTTCCAATTCAAGAGATGTTGCATAATCGTATAATTTCTTTAAATCCTCTTCTGAGAGAGCTGCAACAATTAATAGAATGATTGTTGCTCCGGCAGCTCTTGCGTGATCGATCTGCAACGTATCGATAATAAAATCCTTACATAAGACCGGAACGTCGACTGCTTCACGAACTGCCCGCAAGTCTTCTAATGAGCCATTAAAGAATTTCTCATCGGTCAGTACCGAGATGGCTGCCGCACCATTTTTCTCATATGTTTTCGCTTGCTCGATTGGATCCACTTCAAGGTCAATCGCTCCTTTGGAAGGGGAAGCGCGCTTAATTTCAGCGATAATATTCATATTTTCTGAAGCAGCAGCCCGCCCTTTAAAGGAGGGATTTGCTTTACCTACCGGCTCCATTAATTTCTTGTGAATCAGTTCTGTCAGTTCAATTCTTTTTTGTTTTAAAATGTTATCTAAAATAGTCATTCAATACACCTCACACAGGAATTTTTTCACTAAAGCTAACTAATCGTTCCAGTCGTTCTAATGCTGCTCCAGATAAAATGCTCTCTCGGGCTAATTCAATCCCGGCTTGGATTGAATCCGTTTTTCTACTTGTGTAAATGCCAATCCCTGCATTGAGAAGCACCGTGTCGAAGTAAGCACCAGGCTCACCCTTTAGAACGGACAAAAGAATTTCTGCATTACGCTTGGAGTCGCCTCCACGAATCGCTTCATTTGGATAGATTGGTAAATTGACCTCTTCTGGGTGTAAATTCATCGGTGTTAGTTTACCATCTTCTATAACTATCAATTTGTTCAAACCGGCTAAGCTAGCCTCATCAAGTGAACCTGCCCCGGTCACGACCACTGCCCTGCGCCGTCCTAGCTTATTCAATGATTCTGCGACCTTCTCAAGCAAATCTTTCCGGTAAACTCCGACTAGCTGGGTCTCAAGCTGAATTGGATTTGTCAGTGGGCCGATGACATTGAAAATCGTCGGTACGCCAAGATGCTGACGAACAACGGAAAAAGGCTTCAGCACTTCATGGACATGAGGAGCAAATAAAAATGCAATATTGTTCTCCGCAAGCATTTCCTCAATATGTTCCTTTGAAAAGGAAAGAGAGACGCCTAAGTGCTCGAGTACATCTGCACTACCCGTTTTACTGGAAATACTCCGGTTGCCGTGCTTCGCAATTTTAATCCCCGCCCCTGCCATGACAAAGGCCGCGGTTGTACTGATATTGAAACTATTTGACCGGTCCCCGCCAGTACCGCAATTATCGATGACATTTAATGTGTTTTCCGTCTGGAAGGATGACTTTTCCCGGATTACCTCCGCAAGACCAGTAATTTCATCGGCCGTTTCGCCTTTTGCTTGGAGTGCAATAAGGAATGCGGCAATTTCCGATTCGGTCACTTCACTCGTAAAGCAATGGCTTGCAGCTGCTTTCATTTCTTCCCGGCTTAAATTTTCCTTGTTGATCAACTTTTGAAGATATGTCTTCATTTGTTCGTTCTCCTTTCTTTACGACTTTTTGTTAACTGAACGTGTATGCGGCTTCTACTAAGGATCGCGCTTTATGCAATGTCTCTTCGTATTCTTTCTTCGCTACCGAGTCACGGACAATCCCTGCCCCAGCTTGGAGATATGCGTATTTTCCTTTGATAATCAGCGTGCGAATCGTAAGTGCGATGTTCAAATCCCGGTTGAAACTAATATAACCAACTCCCCCGCCATATGGGCCGCGCCTCTTTTCCTCCAGTTCATTCACAATCTCCATCGCGCGCTGTTTCGGCATTCCGGAAACAGTTCCTGCAGGTAACAAAGATATTAATGCATCGACGCTTGAAGAGTTTTCTCGTAACTCACCCTTTAACTCGGAAACAATATGCATCACATGCTGGTATTTTTCAATGATCATATCGGTTGTAAGTTCGATTGTCTGTTCCTTACAAACACTGGCAAGATCTTCGTTACTAAGTTCAACGAGCATGCGGTGTTCAGAAAGTTCCTTTTCGTCCCCAAGAAGTTCAGCCTCTAGCCTCGCATCTTCCGCTTGTGTCGCACCCCTTGGTCTTGTGCCAGCGATTGGATTCGTAACCACCTCATTACCAGTTACTTGCAGCAAACTTTCTGGTGACGCGCCTAGCAGAATATAATCCGCAAAATCAATGTAAAACATATACGGAGACGGATTAGACGCACATAAATTCTCATAAAAGGCAAATGGGAAATCTGGGTTCCCGCTAATATCTGCTTGCATCCGCTGTGATAGTACTACCTGTAACACTTCTTTCCGTTCGATATATTCCTTCGCCCGCAACAATTTTTCTGTAAAACTTGCTTCTGTTTCTTGAGACTTGAAATCTACATTGGGAAAAGCAAAAGCTGTATTGCTGTCTTTCATGTCGGCTTGAAGTAAATTTTTTAGTTTCTTGAGCTCTTCATCCAGGAATACGTTAGGGTCTTGGTCCGGATTGACTGCAATAAGATATAAGCAATCTTTCGTATGATCAATAGCGATAATATTTCTAAATAACATGAAATGAACGTCGGGCATTTGTAACTCATCCACACTTGGAAAAGCAATATCTTCCAAATTACAAATGAAATCATATCCGACATAGCCGACCGCCCCGCCGAAAAATGGGATTGGTAAATGTGTTTCCATGTCGGGTAGCTGCTTTTTCAAATAGTCGAGTGCATGTTCTTCGAGTTGTCTCGTCGTTTTCGTTTGAACATCTATTATCGTAGTTTTTCCTTGGTTGCCAATAACCTCTTCGTACGGATCAACTCCGAGATAAGTGAATTTTCCTTTTTGTTCATGGTAACTCGTACTCTCAAGCAAGAACTTTTTTCGGGATTTCAGGTTTTTGAAAATCTTTAAAGCTGACATTCCAGCTGCCGGTATTTTTTCATATTGATACGCTAAGATCATTTACCTTTCACTCCTTTTCTGTAAATAAAAAAGTCCTCTATAAACATAACTTGATGTTTATAGAGGACGTATGGGACCGCGGTGCCACCTCACTTGGAAAAGAATCTTCTTTTCATCTTTTTCGGATACGGAAAGCTTACATTTCACTCCTTCGATATCCTATCCGTGTAACGGCGGAAACCCGTGCTTTCCTACTCAAGCAACAATTGCTTTTTCAGAAACCCTCTCATAAGTCCATTCAACAGTCACGAGCGCGCTGGAATCTCACCATCACCAGCTCTCTGGAACGCTTGAAGCGACTGTTTACTACTCTTACTTTACGATTTTTTTATATTTATATTTTTTTGGCAAACAAAAAGATCCCTCATCCGAAAAAGGACGAGGGACCGTGGTACCACCTTTATTAGCTGTAAAAGCTCACTCAACATGTCGGGCAATTATTGCCTAACACCTGTCTCAGATAACGATGAGACGTATTCGCCAAAGCCTACTCCAGTTGTCATTTCGGTTTGGAAGCTCCGAAGTCCATTCATTTATCCCCTCCACACTGGTTCACACCAACCACCAGCTCTCTTAAGTGTCTGAATAAATTACTACTCTTCATCAACGCAGATTAATTAAGTTATTAGAAATAAGATTAAGATAATTCCAAGAAGATGTCAAGGGGTTTTTGAAACTTTTTTAATCCTTCTTACTTTCATTCACCGTAAGTATCTTGCACGGTCATTATATTGGTGCCCTGATTACCGTTCGGTTGCCCGGCAGACGCATACTTTCCCAATTAAGTGAGAAAATCATGCGAATGGGAAAATAGTTCCCTATTGCTTTCCCATTAAAGTAAGATGGGTATTGCTGATGGGAGAATAAACCTCAGTTGTTTTCCCATTTAAGTTAGATGAACATGCGAATTGGAAAATAAAACCAAGTTGTTTTCCCATTTAAGTTAGGTGAATATGCTAATGGGAGAATAAAGCACAGTTATTTTCCTATTAAAGTTAGGTGAGCATGCGAATAGGAAAATAAAACCAAGTTGTTTTCTCATTTAAGTAAGATGAACATACGAATGGGAAAATAAACCCCAGTTGTTTTCCTATCAGCCTCTTGTTTAGAGGCGGGCGTATTACAGACCGTTAATACGTGATAAAATATTCCCTGTTTTTTTCCATATTTTTGTAAGTTTACATCACACTAGCTTGATATCTTTTATGATAAAATAAAGAAGATACTTTGCAAGTATGTGAGGCAGCAATTTGGCTAGAATGATTGCTATGAACTGGGACATGTGCACTGACCCTAGTCTCAATAGATGGGAGTGGGAGTTTGACTTTTTTACGGAGATTTATTGTTTTGTTACTTATTGTCGGGTTGTTTTGGCACTTTTATGGGGATAGTTTTAAAGAATCAGGAGTAGGCGGAGTTTTTGAAAATATTCAATCAGATATTTATCGAATCGGCGAGCATCCAGTTGTTAGCAATACGATCGATTGGATTGGACAGGAGATTCGGTTACTTTCTGATAAAGTTTCTGAAACCTTTCAAGATCAAGATTCACCAATTCAACTAGAGGAACCCGAGTTATCAGATCCTTCCGATCACTTATTTTCTATTCATAACATTGAACTTGGTGATTTGCGGGCGGATGTTGAAGCACAGATTGGTGAACCTGAAAGAGCGACACGGAATGAATATGGTGTGGACTGGGTCACGTATCATCAGAATTACCAACATTTCATGATGATTTCTTATGATGACGACGACCGAGTCAATGGTTTATATACAAATCAGGATTTGCTTACTTCCAGTAATGGAATTACATTTGAAAGCACGCGGGAAGAAGTGCTTTCCGTATTGCCTAAGCCACTGCAAACGCTCCGAAAAGGTTTAGTGAATTACGAAATTCAGGATAACGGGGAGTTTCATACTTTCGAAATTGACCAAAGTTACACGACAATATTTTATGATGTTCATCAGAATAATACAGTGACCGCTATTCTGATTATTGATAAGCAATTGGAAAAACAGAAGAAAAACTATTTTGGAATGCCGAGCGAAGAATTAAGAGAGGGCTTCGAATATCAGTTATTTGATCTCACCAATGCGGCACGGGTAAAACACGGGCTTTCTGTTCTCGATTGGGAAGAATCCGCTTTAGAAACGGTCCGCGCCCATAGTCAGGATATGGCAGAAAATAATTATTTCAGCCACACAAATCTGGAAGGCAAGTCCCCATTTGACCGCTTAACAGAAGATGCTGTTGCCTACCAAAGGGCTGGGGAAAATCTCGCTGCTGGTCAACAAAGCAGTATTTTTGCCCATGAAGGTTTAATGAATTCACCTGGTCACCGTGAAAACAAGTTGCATAATAGCTACCGAACCCTCGTTGTCGGGGTAGCTTTCAACAAAGACTCTCTTCCTTTTTATACGGAAAATTATATAGCTAACTAAGTAGGACGTTCATGTTACTTACGTGACGTCCTTTCTTTATATAGACGCGACTCATTCTAGTTAAAGCCAAGAAATTATGATAGGATAAAAATAAAAACAAATGAATTTTCGCTATTTTTATTAACAGATAGCAAATTATGTTCCAAGCGATTGAAAGGAGCTCTGCTTATGAAACACCCAGCGATCCAAATAATTTTCCGCATCCTATTTCTAGCTTTTATTTCCGCAATTGGCTTATTTTTACTATATCATTTTCTTAGACTTACATATCCTTTTCTAATCGCCGCTTTACTTGCCTTTTTAATCAATCCGATTGTTAATACTGTTGAAAGATATTTACGTTTTCCAAGACCACTTGCCGTATTAACCGGAATCCTTTTCCTTATTGGAATTATCGGAAGCATTGTGACGATCCTTATCAAAAAGACCATTGACGGATTTTTATACCTGTCGGATTATATCCCGAATCAAATTGAAGTAGTTTCCGTAAATATCCAGTTATATTTCAATGATGTCATTTTACCATTATGGGATCAAGGCATTGGCTTTATAGACAACCTCGATTCTTCGCAGCGCCAAGCCTTGCAGGAAGGGATTCAAATTATCGGTAGCAATGTCGCC
The DNA here is from genome assembly GCF_037072045.1 of Oceanobacillus sp. MO10714A. Lineage (NCBI taxonomy): Bacteria > Bacillati > Bacillota > Bacilli > Caryophanales > Bacillaceae > Oceanobacillus > Oceanobacillus sp. MO10714A. The sequence goes on from NZ_JAXHDC010000014.1 coordinate 8,957, forward strand.
GCCTTACTCGGCAGGATTGGTCAGGGTATTGCTAACGGCCTTTCCACCTTTATCGGTGCCCTTCCCATTACATTTACAGTTATTATTTTTTCTATTCTTGCAATTTATTTCATCAGCAAAGATTCTAAGAAATATGCCACCCTTTATAAAAATAAGTTGCCGCTCATTTTCCAAAAAAAGACCTGGAATGTCTTACGTGATTTAAAGCGAAAAACATTCGGCTTTTTAAAATCCCAAATCATCTTAATGATTCTTACTGCTTTAGTCAGTTTCATCGGTTTATGGATATTGCAGGTGGAGCAGTCACTTACTATCGCTGTAATTCTTGGTTTCATCGATCTATTGCCATATTTCGGACCAGGGCTCATCTTGATTCCTTGGAGTATATATAGTTTTTTTACCGGGGATTTGTTTATGGGGATCGGCCTTCTCATTCTATATGGCTCCACCGTAACCGTCAGACAAATTGCCGAACCGAAAGTACTATCATCCAGTATGAAGTTAAATCCGCTCGCCATTCTCGTATCTTTGTTTGCAGGTCTGCAACTATTTGGTTTAATTGGCCTTATTATTGGACCAATCAGCCTTGTTCTAATTATTTCTTTGTATGATGCGAAAGTTTTTGATGGCTTGTGGGAATTTATCACGCATTAACGGTCTGTAATACCCCCTCTTCTAAACTTGAGGGATGCCCAACATGTGGAGCTGGGGGGATATACAGTCCGTAAATACCTGATTCTGTTCAACTAACTTTCAGTGGGGGGGAAGGAATTCCCCACTGAATGAAGTTTCACTTTATCACGCATTAACGGTCTGTAATATCCCCTCTTCCAAACATAGGGGGAAACACAACATGTGGAGCTGGGGGGATATATAGTCCGTAAATACCTGATTCTGTTCAACTAACTTTCAGTGGGGGGAAGGAATTCTCCACTGAATGAAGTTTTACTTTATTAAAGGAGAACCCACTTCTTCCTGAATAAAAAGACCCGCTTTTGTTGTTATTTCCCGGGAAATATCGACAAGCGGGTTGTTTGTGTACACAATCACATAGTTCATAAATTACTTAAGTAATGCTGGTTTCCTCATCTACAATGCCTTTACAAGCCCTCCGTCAACAACGAGACTCTGACCAGTGACATAGGAGTTAGCGCCCGACGCAAGGAAAACGACCATGTTCGCAAATTCTTCGGGTTCTCCGTATCTCCCAATCGGGATCGACCGTTCGACTTCATTCCGGAGTTGTTCATAGCTGATTTCTTTATGATCCGCTCGTATTTCATCCAATTCCTGCACTCGGTCTGTTGCAATCCGGCCCGGACCAATGGTATTAACAAGAATATTGTCTCCTGCCAGTTCTTGAGAAAGACTTTTCGATAGGCCGACAATTCCGGCACGAAATGTATTGGATAAAATTAGATTATCCAATGTCTGTTTAATAGATGAGGATGCAATATTAACAATTCTCCCTGCTCCTGACTCCCGCATGGAAGGCAATACTTCCCGCGTAAGACGGATAAAGCTTAATAGATTCAACTCAAAAGCAGCTTGCCAGTCGCTGTCTGAAAACTTATCAAAAGTTCCAGCAGGTGGGCCGCCAGCATTATTGATCAGTACATCTACCTTCCCGTTCCATTCTATAGCTGTTCCCACTAACTGTTTAATTTGCGATTCATCCGTTATATCACATGTTTTATAGCGGACATTTTCATTACCTGTTTTCTTCCTGATTTCAGCTGCGGTAAGTTTCAATTCCTCTTCCCTCCTGCTGGAAATCAGAACATGCGCCCCTTCTTCAGCAAATTTTAATGCAATTGCTTTACCCAATCCTTTACTGCTCGCAGCTACAATGACGGACTGCCCTTTTAATTTTAAATCCATTATTTCTCCCCCTTTAAAACACTCGTTAACATATTACTCACATTTTTTAGAAACTTACTTTCATACTAGCATAACATCATACAAATCGGGGGAATTTATTGTTTTTCCCGTTTATCCATTTTCTCTTTCTCCTATCATAATCCAGCCCCTTCGGATAGAAAATAGGATAATGAGAATGGACAATCCGACCGTTATCGTGACGAATAACCACGGACGGCCATGAAGAATGAACATTGGCGAGAAGGTAATGAGCATAATTTCAACCGGCGCGATTGGTATATAGGCCAAGCCATATTCATCAAGCGTCTTACTCTCCATTCTTGGATCAACTATCCGCAGTAAAGCAATCGCCATTGCCACTGCACCAGTAATCCAGCCCCAAGTAAAGATACCTTTTTCAAACCAATTCTCTTGGAAATAATTCTTAGAAACGACTTTATAGAAAAAGTAAGAGAAGAGGATACCGAATATAATCAGGATTGAAAATGGTACAATGTTCTCCGCTACGACTGTTAAGTTAATCGATGCGATTCCGAAAGCTACCAAGATATCTGTCGCACTTCCGCTCACTTTTGATACAACATTTTTATCAATATAATGATCCACTTCTGCTTTTTGAATCATAATATTTAAAAATAAACCGACTAAAAACGCCAAAGAAAACGCTGGAATCGTAAGTTGCGGAAATAGCCGCTCACCAAATTGACTTAAAAAATAACCCCCGGTTGCTACAAGCAGCACGAGCGCCAAGTGAAATACAAGGGGATCGATGGAAATACTCGAAACTGTATCATTCCCCATCGAAGTTCTTTTCTCTTTTGGCAATAGACCGGTCCGGTATTCTGTAGGCAGTTCTTCAAACCGGCTGATATAGTTCGCTTCACCTTTATTTGCCGCAGAACGGATTAAAAGCAACCCTACTCCAATAGCGACAATTGCACCAATTGTTGCGGAAGTCATCGCAAGGGAAGTCGCTTCTTTCCAGCCCTGCTGTTGAAAAGCATCGCCAAGTGCTGCAGCAGTACCATGTCCCCCGACAAAGCCGGCAGCTAATAATAAACCAAATCCATCATGGACATGGAATGTAGGTACAAGAAAAATTAGTGCAAACATTAAACCTAGTCCCCACATCAATAACATGATGATTTGTGAATATGACCAAAAACCACCAACCTTGTCCATGACTTTCCGCCAATCGAACTTCTCTGATGATAATGGTATGGAAGCGAAAACAATAGCAATTAAAACACTCGGATATGTTCCGATAAAATCAGAAAACGGGATGATTTGAAAACCATTCGGTCCCAGTATCAAGCCCAAAATTCCGGCGATAATGCTTGCCGGCATAAAAGAACGTTGCAGAAATATTACCCTTGCACGTAAAACCATTCCTACTAACAATAACAACGATAATAGTCCTAAATCCGTCAGAACATCCCATAGAGTAAACTCCATATATGTAACTCCTTTCTCTTGGTGTAGGATAATATAGGTTAAAAAGAAGCACACATTTTAATGTGTATCAAATTATAAAAAAACATTCCGCCTGAGGAAAAACACCGCTCGAATATTATAACATACCTTTTTTATTCATGTCTTTCGTGACGCGATTTCGGCAATAGTCGTCAAAGCTAAAGCGTGAAAAAACTTCTCGTGTTTTCATAAATTTGCTGATAAACCGCTGTTCTATCGATTTGTTTTAAGTGTGCAATCACCTTTACCGACTCATGCATCATTTTGGGATGAGTGCGTTTATTTTCGAAAGGACCGGAAAATTGCCAAGGACCGTCCGTTTCCACCATTAATTGTTCAAGTGGATATTGTTTGGCTATTCGCTGAATCTTAGGCTTATATATGATATCCGGCGTTACAGAAATAAAGTAGCCATTCGTAAGCATCCGTTGCATTGTTTTATCATCTCCTTTAAACCAATGAAAATGCGCCTTATCGATCGAATGTTTCTCAAGTAAAGAGCAAACAACTGGTGCATCTTCATAAACGGCATGGAGAATAATTGGTTTCTTTGTTCGCTTGGCAAGCATGATGAAATGCTCGAGCAGGTTGATATATTCTTCAAGTTTAAGATCTGTCTCCTGTCTTAAATAATAAGGTAGCCCTACTTCTCCAATTGCAACCATGTCTTGTTCCTGTGTTAAGATAAATTCCGTCAACTGGACTATTTCTTTTTCTGAAGGCAAAGTTTGTTCCGGATGATATCCAAAGGCCGGTTGGATAGTGCAATATGTTTTGGATAAAGCGAGATTTGATTTTGCGGACTTGAGATTTTGTGAAACGGTAATAAGGCCTTCTATCTGATGCTTGTCCAATGACTCGATTATTTGCTTTTGTTCTTCAGTGGTGTAAAAATCAAGATGGATATGAGCATCGATCAGTTTGGTTTCCATAGTACTAGCAATCCCTTCTAAAAATAATTCACAAAAAGAAGTGAAAACAATGGTCTGTTTTCACTTCTGTATTCTATCTATACTTTACTGCCACGTTTTTTAACGTCGTGTAGTTATCCAGTGCTGCCCAACCTTTTTCTCTGCCGAACCCGCTCTTTTTGTAGCCGCCAAATGGCATTTGAACACCACCACCAGCACCGTAATTGTTGATAAACACCTGACCGGAATCAATTCTGCTTGCTAAGTAATGAGCGCGGTTAATATCTTTCGTCCAAACGCCGGCAACTAACCCATAATCCGTACTGTTTGCAAGTTCTAACGCTTCTTCCGTGTCCTTGAACGTAAACACGGTAAGCACCGGACCAAATACCTCCTCTTGGGCAATTCTACTGCGTGGACTTACTCCATCGACAATCGTCGGCTCGATATAAAATCCATTTTCAAATCCTTCGACAGTCATTTGATTGCCACCAAAAAGAATTTCTCCCTCTTCCCGAGCAATATTGATCATCCCCATCACCCGGTCAAATTGCCTTTCATTTAAAATCGGACCAATATCTTTATCCTCGATACCTGCACCGATCGTTAGTTTACCGAACTGTTCAATCACCTTTTTCAAAAATTCATCTTTGAATGATTCCTCAACGAGCAACCGTGCCCCTGCAGAACAAGTCTGGCCTGCATTTTGTATAATCGAACGGACAACGCCGGCAACGGTCGATTCTACATCACAATCGGCAAACACGATATTCGGAGACTTCCCACCAAGCTCTAACGTGGCTGGCACGACATTCGCCATCGCCGCTTGTCCAACGGAAATTCCTGTAGCAACCGAACCAGTGAATGTTAGCTGATTAATAAGTGGGTGACCTGCTAAAGCAGCTCCTGCTTCATACCCGTAACCTGTTACATGGTTGAACACTCCAGCAGGTAAGTCTAACTCAGCAAAAAATTCACTGAGGCGCAGCGCGGTAAGCGGCGTATCCTCTGCGCTTTTTACAACAACCGTATTCCCTGTCGCAATTGCTGCCGCAACACTTCTAGAAATAATTTGCAGCGGATAATTCCATGGAATGATATGGGCCGTCACCCCAACCGGTTCGCGCACAACATAATCAAGCAATCCGTCTTGAATTGGAATCGTATCCCCCATTACTTTATCAGCTGCTCCACCATAAAAACGGAAGTAGCGGATCGCCGCATCCACATCAGCATACGCTTGGGAGAGCGGCTTTCCAACATCCGTTGTTTCAAGCTCCGCTAATTCATCCTTACTTTCCTGCATTTTATCGGCAATTGCAAATAAAAGATCTCCCCGGTCAAATGCCGAATACGAACGCCATTCCTCCGTGCGAAATGCAGCAGCTGCAGCTCGAACAGCCCGGTCCACGTCTTCCTTCGTACCTCGAGGAATCTCACCGATTTTCTCACTGCTTGACGGATTCAGCACATCAATTACCGCTTCGTTCGCACTTTTCGTCCATTCTCCATTGATATACATTTCATATGTTTTCACCAAGTGTCTCCCCTTTTTTGAAACTATATATTTCTCCCACCATCAACATGTAAAACAGCTCCGGTTATCATTTCTGCCGCATCAGACAATAAATATTTCACCGATTTAGCGATGTCTCCCGGTTGCAGTAATTTGCCAAGTGGTACACTGCTTTCAAAGACTTCCTTTTTGGTATCGTCAACACTGCTACCCACAGCAGTAAACTCACCAAGCATTGACGTGTCAGCTGGCCCCGGATGGAGCACATTCGCGTTCACTTGATATGGCGCAAGTTCTAAAGCTAATGCTTTTGTAAAGGACTCTACGGCGCCTTTCGAAGCAACATAAGCCTGCAGTCCAGGTCGTGGCCGTGTCGTCGAAACAGAACCGATATTGACAATTTTTCCGCTTCCCTGTTCCTTCATATAAGCAGCGGCTTCCCGGCACGTTAAAAAGATACTAGTCATATTCACATCGATTATTTTTCGGTATTCGGCAAGGCTGCAGTCTTCTATCGGTGTTGCATGTTGCGCAATCCCATGCACATTCGCAAGTCCATCGATAGAACCAAATTCACTCTTTGTCTGTGCAAAAATATGCTGTACAGCAGCTTCATTAAGCAAATCTGCTTTCATAGCTTTAAAACGGGGATTCTCCTCAAGTTCAGCTAAAGCTGCAATATTTAAATCGCACCCGACAACATTTGCACCTGCTTCGAGTAAATGTTCCACCGTAGCTCGCCCCATACCACCGCCAGCACCTGTTACAATGACTGTCTTATTTGTTATTGTCATAAAAGTCCTCCAATTCGTTCCAGTTTGTCACTAATTGCATCGCCAACATCTGCTGTTGTCGCATTTCCGCCAATATCTGGCGTCAGTACTTTTTTCTCAACCAACACTTCTTCAATCGCCTGTAAAACGAGATCATGGAGATCTTTCCTTCCAAGATGTTCGAGCATTAGGGCAGCTGACCAAATTTGAGCGATTGGATTTGCGATCCCTTTTCCTGCAATATCAGGCGCAGAACCATGAACTGCTTCAAACATCGAAGGAAATTCACCCAACGGATTAATATTTCCAGATGGCGCAAGACCAAGACCACCGACAATTGCTGATCCAAGATCAGATAAAATATCCCCGAAAAGGTTCGAAGCTAATACGACATCAAAGGTTTCGGGACGTTGGACAAAGTAAGCAGCAAGTGCGTCGATATAATATCTTTCATAAGCGATATCTTTATTTTCCGCTGCCACTTCTTCCACAAGTCGATCCCAAAACGTCATCGTATGGAGCATGACGTTCGATTTCGTCGCATTCGTCACTTTTTCCCTGCCATTCGCACGTGCATAGTCATAAGCAAATCTAGCAATCTGTTCAACCCCCTGCCGCGTCATCACCATGTTCTGTAACGCCATTTCTCGGGTTTCCCCATGAAACATCGCTCCACCTGAGTCTGTATATTCTCCTTCACTATTTTCCCTGACAATAACGAAATCAATCGGCACCTCTTTTTTCAATGTGCTTTCTAAGCCCCGCAACAGTTTAACCGGGCGAAAATTAATAAACTGCTGGAAGTTTTTCCGTATTGGTAAAATTAATTCCCAAATCGACACTGGATCTGGCACTCGAGGATCCCCAATCGCACCGAATAAAATGGCATCAAATTCTTTTAACTGCTCGAGTCCATCTTCTGGCATCATTTTCCCGTGCTCTAAGTAATATTCACTATTCCAATTAAAATTCTTCGTTTTAAAACGGAAGCTAGAATCCATCTCAGCAATTCGTTCAAGGACTTTTACCGCTTCCCTTGTCACTTCTGGACCGATCCCATCTCCGGGTAATACCGCAATCTTGTATTCTCTCATCTCTTTCATCCTCTTTCACAAAGTCTATTATTATAATTATTGCTTCTGCATGGATTGTATTTTAGTAACATGGATATCCGGCTTCCTTCCATCGTTCCATTTCCCATCGAGCGCTCTTTCAATCTGGGCACCGAGCTGAAGCAACAGACCGTCATTTCCTTGTTTGGCGAGTGCGTGCATTCCAAACGGTAAACCATTAGGAAGTTGTGCCACCGGAAGAGAGATTCCTGGGATACCGCAAATATTGGCAATCGACGTATAGGAAAAAATACTCCAGAGGTTATGGAACCAGTCGTAAACAGAAGGATTATCACTCATCGTCAAGTATTCTGTCGTTCCAACAAGCGGCGTCGGAAGTGCCATCGTCGGTGTCAGAATGATATCCCATTTTTCAAAGTATGCAGCTGTTGACCTGGATAGCTGGTTAAAAACCGCTTGCATTTTTGCCCGTTCACCATATGTTGCATGTCTTCCTTCCTCCCACACCCGAATACACATCGGTTCCACTAATCCAGCAGGTGGTGTTTCTAAATCTTTCCCTTCTAAAATTTCAGAAATCGTTTGGGAAAAATTCATGATATATGCCTCCGTCTGTGCCTTATATGCAGCATGGAAATCAATATCCGGAATCGTCCATTCGACGTCATGTCCTAATTCTTCGAGGAATTTTGCTGTTTTTTTCAGTTCGGCAACAATTTCTGGTGTTGCTCGGTAATCCCCCCATTCATGCGACACCGCAATCCGCAATTTACCCGGATCCTTTTTAATTAATTCCGTATAAGATTCATCCGGGTGCCAAAATGGCATGAACTCACCAGGTGCCCCGCCTCGCGTATGATCGACAAAAGCTGCCATATCCCGAATTGTACGGGTCTGAGCTCCTTGGCTCGACACAACACTCATTAAATCGGAACCATTGGGAGCCAAGGAAAAAATTCCTCGGGATGGCTTGAGTCCGATATTTCCATTTACTCCTGCCGGAATTCGAATTGAGCCACCACCATCTGTCGCATGAGCAATTGGAACAATGCCAGCAGCAACGGAAGCAGCCGAGCCTGCTGAAGAACCGCATGTCGTGTAATTAACATTCCATGGGTTCCTCGTCACATAGATATCCGGGTTTTCCGCGGAACTGCATAGACCTAGTTCGGGAGTCGTCGTTCTTCCTATAATATTCAGACCTGCCCCGCGAAACTTCGTCGTTAGAAAACTATCTTTCTCTGCTCGATTTCCTTGCATAAGTAAAGAACCCATCTCCTGAAGTCGACCTTTTATCGTGGGTCCCAAGTCTTTCATCAAAAATGGGACACCGGCAAACACACCATCCGGGTTCATTCCGTCTTGCAGTGGATCTTCCACAACATCGTCAAATACTTCAATAACTGCACTAATTTCAGGATTCAATGCCTCAATCCCTTTTGCTGCTTGACGCGCGGCTTCCTGCGGGGTCACTTCTTTTTCCCGAATCAACTCGGCTAAACCTGTTGCATCAAGCTCTGCCCATTCTTCCCAACTCAGCAATTCTTTCACAAACTTCACTCCCCTTTTCTTTATCTCTATGTTGCAAATCCCATCTATTCCGGGGATCCAATCTATTCATAAGAGGCATGCCTGATTTTAAAAACAGGCATGGCCTACCTATGCTCCTTTGTTAATATTTTTTGTTGGAAACTCGTACGCTTCTTCTTTAAAGATCAAACTGAAGACAACAAACACAATCAAGGATAGGAAAACCGGCACGGTAACCGTATGGACGCCAAACAAGTCGCCATATGCCTGGTTATAATAATGAATAGCAATATAAGAACCGATCCCTGTAATCATCGATGCGATAGCACCAGTCTTGTTCGCATATTTCCAGTAAAGCCCCATAATGAGCGGCCACATGAAGGCTGATTCCAAACCACCAAAAGCAAATAAGTTCAGGTAAATAAGTAATTCAGGCGGACTGATTGCAAGAATGAAAGCGACAATCCCAATTACTCCAGTAACTCCCATACTCACATTTTTAATTTGTCGATCTGTTGCTTTCGGTTTTATATAGTTGATATACACGTCTTTTACAACGGATGAACTAACGAGTAATAGAAGCGAATCCACTGTTGACATGATTGCTGCAAGCGGTGCAGACAGGATGACTCCGGCGAGCCATGGAGGCAACACTTCTAAAGCAACGAGCGGAATTACCTGGTCCGCTACTTCAACTCCAGGCAATACTGGACGGGAAAATACCCCAATCAGATGCATGCCAAGCATAATCGTCCCAGTGACAATTGTTCCAATGATGATCGCACGGTGCATCGCTGTCGAATTCCGATAGGACATCGCACGAACTGCAATTTGCGGAAGTGCTACAACCCCTACTCCGACAAGGATCCAATAAGACGAAACGTAAGCAGCCGTCAAGGAACCGTCATGACCGAACGGGGTAATTAAATTCGGATTAATTGCGACCAAATCAGCGAATATATTCGATAACCCACCGCCCGCAATAATAACCGCTCCAAGGAGAACCAATGTACCAACGACCATAATAACCCCCTGGACCGCATCCGTTACTACAACGGCTCGGAACCCACCAACCGTAACATAAACGAGTACCGAAATCGTAAAAATAAATAAAGAGCCAATATAACTAATTCCAGTTAATGATTGAATTAAATAAGCTCCTCCAACCCACTGTGCCGCCATCGCAGCGAACATGAAAACAATAATACTAAATGCAGAGAGCAGTACAACCGTCTTGCTCTTATATCTTTCTTTTAAAAAGTCAATTAACGTAACCGCATTATACCGTCTTGCAACGATTGCGAACTTTTTCCCAAGAATAAGCAACACGAAATATCCGGTCGCAAGCTGCGTCATTGCAAGCAGCACCCAACCAAAACCAATCGTATAGGCAGCACCTGGGCCGCCAAGGAAACTTGACGCACTTCCATATGTAGCAACCATCGTCATCGCGAGCAGTAAGCCACCGAATTCTCTGCTGCCTAGAAAATAATCACTCAAGAATCCATCGGCTTCCGATAATCTTCTACTAGACCACATACCGATAATAAAAATTACAACAAGAAAAATTAATAAAGGGGTAACTACCGCCCAGTTCATCCTTTCATCACCTCATCTTCCTTTGTATCTTCCTCGTCATCCTCTAGTGAAATGTCTTTCAAGAAAAATTTAACAACTAAAATGACAACAACAAACATCACTAGTGTTCCAAATATTAAACTGTAAAAAATCCACGCAGGAAATCCCATAACATATGTATATTCCTCAGGTGGCTTCGAACCAAGTCCATAGGCAAAACCATACCACCAGATAAAGTTGAATATAGCAAGCCCGCATCCTATAAGTGCCTCCCTATTTGCAACAGAAAAGCGCCATTCTTGTTTTTTCTTTTTCCGTTCCATACCAACACTCCTCTCTATAAACTGAACTATTTTTGTCAAAAACGACAACTTTAAGTCTATTATACTTATAATAATAACTATTTCCAGTATACAAATTGTTCAGACTTAGCGCTTGACATGACAAATATTTTCCGAATAAAAAAGAAGCGAGACGTTTTGATCACTGTCCCACTTCTTATCATAAAGCAACTTTCCTTCAATGTGGGGAATGATTGCTTTTTTTATTTTTTTACCGCCGTTTGAACCAGATTCGAGTTCGTTCGGGTGATTAAAGAGTTTTAATCACTCGAAGGAGATAGATTTGAAATTCGCTCGGGCGATTACAAGCCTTCTAATCAACTGGATGAGATAGATAACAACTCGTTCGGGTAATCAACCGGATGAGATAGCTTACAACTCATTCAGGCGATTAAAGGTGCTCTAATCGACCGAATGAGCTTGAGTTGAACTCATCCGGGCGATTAGAAGGTTCTAATCGCCCATTAGACTTCCAGTTTGTTCAAGTAAATAGGGGGTTTTGTTTTACTCACCCTCTGTTGCATCTTTACCAAGATAAGCTTGCAAATTCCACAGCTGGAAGTCGAGATTGTTCTTATATTCGATCAGCATATCTTCCGTCACCGTGTCTCCTTCATTTCCTGCTAGTTCAATTCCTTTTACCGTATAATCACGAATCGCACGGTAATCATTTACGAGATCTTCCACCATTTTATCTGCATGAATTTCCCGTTGATAAACCTCTTCCTTGATGAATGCATGCTCATTAAACTCTTGGAGTGTCGAATAAGGTCTTTCACCAAGCTGCAGTAAACGTTCTGCAAATGAGTCAAAGTAGCCTGTTGTATCATTGTAAAGTTCTTCAAATTTAGCATGCAAAGTGAAGAAATGCGGTCCTTTCACATGCCAATGATATTGATGAAGTTTTACGTACAATACTCCGAGATTTGCTACGAGATGATTTAATGTAATCGCTGCCGATTCTTCAGGATGTCTGTGTGAATGTGCATGTTCAATTGCCATACTATCTCTCCTTTTTATTAATGTTCAGGCTCTATTAGGACCTATAAATACTGTTCCCTATTTCGAGACATTAAAACTTTTTTAGTATGTCTAACGCTTCACCACTTAATACTGCCGATTAATTCCGTCTTTCCTTCCGACGAATAAAAGACCCTTTCTTAATGCCCGACCACACTCACAGAACAGTTGCGCATTTTTATTCCCATCTGGATCAGCAATAATTATAGTTACCTATGCAATCAAAAAACTGCCTGTCATACCTTTTTTGACAAAATCTAAGGCATGACAGGCACAATGATTACGCGATTGCTTCGATAATTTTTTTGCGATTATTGGATATGGTAGTAGGACTTGTACCATAAATCTGAGCCAGTTCTTTTTGTGATTGGTTCGCTTGTCCGAGTACTCTTTGCTGGAGGACATAGTCAAGGGCAGCCGCATAACTTTCCGGTTTTCTGAAAGTCGGATTTTCTTTTTCCGTAAATGTTTTCCAGATTTCAAGACCCTGTGCTATATGTTCTTCATCAAATTCTTTTTTCAACATATGTTCTTCAAATATGTCAGCAACCTTACCATATAATGGATTATCCCAAAGCATTTCCTCGGATGATGCTTCGGTTGCCGGTTCAATTGCAGGGTCAGCTGGTGTGTTTTCCATCGTTAAAGCAGTTGCTAAAATCGCAGGATATTCTTTCGTAAACTCCTCATCATTCAAAGCTTTTATTCTATCAATAAATTCCTCATCCGCACCAAACAATTCAAACATCGCCAATAGGAATTCATGCTTCTGTACAAACGGAAGCAGCATCCCGATTACAAAATCCCCCTCCTCTACTCTGCTCATTTCATACGCTCTTACAGTCGTCTCTTCATTTATACGGATATCCCGTATATGGAATTTTTCATCCGTTATAGAAACAACTTCATAAATGGATGGTGTGACATCCTGCCAAGCTGTAAATGCCCGATTCACTCTGGCGTCTTTCGTTTTATTCCGTTGGTCTTCATAATATATGTCAAAAACGGTCTGATCATGCTTAATTGGTTCATGAATCATTGCCCAGGCAGTCAAACCCAACTTGTATAAATTCATTCGTTCTTCGTCTTCAATCGGTGAATACTTCGGGTGTCGCGAAATCATGTCCCCAAGTTCCCCGCGGTAGTTCTGCATGGCAAAACGATACAGTCCCCGATGAAGCTCATCTAATTGATTATTAAATCGAGTAGGATCAACCTCCATTACACGGGCTGCACCGTGACATCTCTTATATTTTTTCCCGCTCCCACAAGGACACGGTTCGTTTCTTCCAATCTTCCTCATTCATTGTCACCTCTAGTAAAGCTATAAAGCTTAGTTATCTCTTAATTATGGGCAATTTTTATAAATAATTCAAGGTTACTCGTAATTAAGTTTAAAAAAGCTATTATTTTTCTCAAAACAGGAAACACCAAGACACCTTGTGTGTCAAGGATAGGGTCACATTTTCATTGGAAAGGGCAGGGAGTTTAACTTGGCATAATCATTTAAATTGCGGCATTGAATTTAACTCGATACATGATAAGGCTATATACGTGTATTTTGCTATGAAGCGGATCGCTAGATTTACAACTATCTTGTGAAATTATGCATAGAATTGGTAATGATAAGTATGAAATCTGTTACTGTAATAGATCACAAAGTAGAAGAGAATCTAACGGTCACCATTGCTATGATTACAGATGGTAAATATTATCTGAAAGCAGAAAATTGAGATGTTGACCGGGAAGATTTTATTGCTTGGTTTTAACACAACAAAAAAAGATGCCCAGTCCAAGGCATCTTTTTTATTTCTTATTTTACTGTCCTACTAATTTTTCCACGCGTTTTACAACATTTTCTACAGTAAAGCCATACGCTTCTATGATTCGTTCTCCATTGCCTGAGGCACCAAATGTGTCGATGGCAAGGATATCCCCCTTATCACCTACATAACGGTCCCAGCCAAGCGAAGAAGCCATTTCAATAGCTAGACGCTGTTTAACACCAGGAAGCAGCACACTGTCTTTATAAGCCTGTTCTTGAGCTTCAAAACGGTCCCAAGACGGCATGCTGACGACTCTAACATCAATCCCCTTCTCTTTCAAAGAGCCCTGCGCCTGAACTGCTAATTGCACTTCAGAGCCTGTTGCGAGAATTAGAGCATCCGGTGTTTTCTTTTCCGCTTCACTTACAACATAAGCCCCCATTCTTACACCGTCATATGCTTTTTCTTTCGTACCTTCCAATGTTGGAAGGTTTTGACGTGTAAGCACAAGTGCAGTCGGCTCATCCTTTGATTCCACAGCAAGACGCCAAGCAGCCTGGGTTTCATTCGCGTCAGCCGGGCGAATCACCGATAAGCCTGGCATTGCACGGAATGATGCTAACTGCTCAACAGGCTCATGCGTTGGGCCGTCTTCTCCTACAGCAATTGAATCATGTGTCCAAACATACGTAACAGGTGTTTTCATTAGGGACGATAAACGAACAGCGGGACGTAAATAATCACTGAAGACAAAGAAGGTTCCACCGAATACCTTCAAGCCGCCATGCAGTGCCATTCCATTAAGTGCTGCCGCCATCGCAAATTCACGGACACCGAACCAAATATTTCGTCCCGCGTAATTCGCTTTTGTGAAGTCACCCGCTTCATCAATCATCGTTTTATTCGAACTTGCAAGGTCTGCACTACCGCCGATAAAGTTCGGAACAGCTTGGGCAATCGCGTTCAAAACTTCTCCTGAGGAAGCACGCGTTGCAAGCGTTGAGCCGACTTCATAGGTTGGCAGGTTTTTATCCCAATCAACCGGAAGTTCATCATTGATTGCTAATTGTAACTGCCTGCCCTCTTCTGGATAAACAGTTTTATATTTTTCAATTAACGCGTCCCACTCTTTCTCAGCCTGCGTACCTTTACGGACTACTTTTTCGTTAAAATCTTCATACACATCTTCTGGGACGAAAAATTCCTCATGTTCCCAGTTATAATTTTCTTTTACGAGCTTCACTTCTTCTTTACCAAGTGGCGCACCGTGAGAATCGGAGGAACCGCCTTTATTCGGTGAACCGTAACCGATTACGGTCTTCACTTCAATTAATGTCGGCTGCTCTTTATTTTCCTTCGCCTCTGTCAATGCTTTACGAAGTTCACCTACATCATTACCGTCCTCCACACGAAGAACTTGCCAACCATAGGAGCGGAACCGCCCCTCGACACTTTCAGAGAATGACCTGTCCAGATCCCCATCGAGAGAAATATCATTCGAGTCATATAGAACGACTAATTTACCTAAACCGAGATGTCCTGCAAGGGAGGCTGCTTCATGTGAAATTCCTTCCATTAAATCGCCATCTCCAACAAGTGCAAATGTATGGTGATCAACTACAGGGAAATCTTCCTTATTATACGTAGCAGCTAAATGGGCTTCAGCCATCGCCATCCCTACTGCAGAGGCGATCCCTTGTCCTAGTGGACCTGTCGTCATTTCAACACCATCTGTGTCGCGTACCTCCGGGTGACCTGGTGTATTCGAACCCCACTGACGGAAGTTCTTCAAATCATCCATCGTCACATGATAGCCAGATAAATGCAGTAAACTATATAAAAGCATCGACCCATGCCCTGCAGAAAGAACAAATCGGTCCCGATTAAACCATTTTGAATGCTTTGGGTTATGCGTCATAAAATCTGTCCAGAGCGTATAGGCAAGCGGAGCCGCCCCCATTGGAAGCCCTGGGTGTCCAGAGTTCGCCTTTTCGATGGCATCAATAGCAAGTGTGCGGATGGTATTAATTGATAATTGTTCTACAGAAATAGTTGAAGTTGTCATACGTCATCATCCCTTTCAATTATAGCTAGTGCTTATTTTGGAACACTTTCCCAATCAGCTAAGAATTGCTCAATTCCGTTATCCGTTAATGGATGCTTCCATAATTTCGGTAATAGAGAACCGGGGATCGTCGCAATATCTGCTCCAGCAATTGCTGCTTTTTCCAAGTGATTAATCGTCCGGATACTTGCTGTAATGATCTTCGTATTGAAATGATAATTCTGAAGCGTTGTTTTCAGGTTCTGAATCAATTCCAGTCCATCTTCACCAATATCATCAATTCTACCGACAAATGGACTAACATACGTTGCACCCGCTTTTGCCGCCATCAGTCCTTGGGATACGGAAAAAATGAGCGTAACATTCGTCTTAATACCTTCCTTATAAAGAATATTAACCGCTTCTAATCCAGCCTCCGTCATCGGGATTTTCACAACGACGTTTGATGCCCATGTTGCGATATCACGCGCTTCAGCCACCATCTCCCCCACAGTAAGTCCGATTACTTCAGCACTAACCGGGCCATCCACAAGCTCACAAATCTCTTTAATCGTTTCTTTAAAATCTCTATTCTCCTTTGCAATAATGGAAGGATTTGTTGTAACACCGTCCACTAATCCCAATCGATTAATTCGTTTGATCTCTTCAATATTTGCTGTGTCTAAATAGAAATCCATTAAAAAAACCTCCTCAGAATTTACTGTGCTAGACCGTTGCTTTCACTGGATAAACACTTTTCACATATCTCACTTGTTTTTCTCTGCCATTTACGAGAATAGAAGAAATGTGATGGTTGCCAGCGATTGTTTCAATACCGTCGATGATAATATTATCGGTGATTCCAGTAGCTGCAAACAGACAATCATCTGTGCGCACTAAATCATCCAGCGTTAAAACGCTTTCGAAATTGTCGATCCCCATTTCTATGCATCTAGCAATTTCTTCTTTATTGTGCGGTAAGAGTTTTGCTTGCATCTCTCCCCCCATACAACGCGCGGCAACTGCTCCCAGCACTCCTTCAGGGGCACCGCCAATTCCAAGGAACATGTCGACACCTAAACTTTCAATGCAAGTGGCAATGGCATAAATGACGTCACCATCATGAAACAAACGTACTTTAGCACCTGTTTCTCGAATTCGTTCAATATATTCCTCATGTCTCGGCCGGTCTTGTATCAGAACATTTAGCTCTGTTACTTCTTTTCCAAGCGCCTTTGCGACATTTTTAATATTTTCTTCGATTGGTGCATCTAAATTAATATGCCCTTTCGCCTTTGTTCCGACAGCCATCTTCTTCATATACATATCAGGAGCGTGGAGCAGTGTCCCTTTCTCAGCCGCTGCGATTACTGTAATCGCGTTTCCTTGTCCATTAACAGTTGGTGTTGTTCCTTCAATCGGATCTACTGCAATATCGACCTCGTGACTGCCACCTCTTCCAAGCTCTTCACCGATAAAGAGCATCGGGGCTTCGTCGATCTCACCTTCACCAATTACAATCTTGCTGTGCATTTTCATTTTATTCAAGGTTTCCCGCATCGCATTGGTTGCAGCTCCGTCAGCCGCGATTTTGTCTCCACTACCAACCCACGGCAAAGCGGCGATTGCAGCTGATTCAGTTACTTTTAAAAAATCCAATAATAATGATTGCATGCTTATTCTCCTCGATTCGCATGTTTAGTTAACTGCACAATTACTTCCAGCTACCGCTTCTTTAAAATTTTTCCCTACGAACTCCGCTTCTTTTTCGATAATCTTATCTACTTTTTGTTTGGAACCTTCCGCCCACGCTACGTTCAAGTAAGCTTCAACAACTTTCTTTGCAACTTCTGGTCCAATAATTTGTGATCCCATTGTTAGAATTTGTGCGTTATTACTTAATTGTGCTCTTTCTGCTGAATAAACATCATGAGCAAGTCCCGCGCGGATACCAGGATATTTATTTGCTGCAATACATACACCAATACCAGTTCCACAAACTAAAATACCTCTTTCCGCTTTTCCTTCACTGATTGTCTCTGCTACTTTAAAAGCTACGTCTGGATAATCTACTGCATCTTCGGAGTAGCAGCCGAAGTCGATTACCTCGTGCTCTGTATTTGCTAAAAACTCTTTAATTGTTTCTTTTAATTGAAATGCGTTGTGGTCACTGCCGATTGCGATTTTCATTTTTACATTCCTCCATATTCACACACTTACTTTCACTTACTTTCATTTTAATATACATCTTATCGTTTATCAAGTTATATATTTTTATTTTCATTTATTTACTTTCGCTTGGTTTCGTATTTAGTGTTTTTTCGATAAAAAAGAACCAGAAATAACACCTCTGGTTCTATTTTTTTATTTTTATAATAAAAGAAACAATAATATAAAAATGCTGTGATAACTCTTGCGCCTTTGTTCTTAAATAGCTTGTTCGGTTTTAGCTTGAACAAAGTTTAAAAAAGTAGCTAAGATCATATAGGCAGAAGTTGCGCCTGGGTCTTGGACGCCGATAGAGCGATCTCCTAGACGGCTGGAACGACCTCTTTTAGAAATGAGTTCTTTCGTTGATTCCATACCAGCTTTAGCAGCTGCGACAGCGTCCGTAAATGCAAGTAGAAATTCTCCAGATTCTGCAAACTTTGCTTCCAGTTCATTCTCAAATGGCTCAAGCGTATCCACCATTGTTTTATCTCCCACTTCCGCTTGACCACGCTCTTTAATACCTCTTGCAAAAGCAATCCAGAACTCCGCTAAGTCCCTATCTTCAATGACTGTTTTTCCTTTAACTGCTTTCGCACCTCTCATGAATCCTGTTGCATATAATGGACCTACAGAGGAACCAACAGCACTCAAGAATGTTTTTCCTACCGTAATGCTTACTTTTGCACAATCTTCTTCATCAACAAGCTCATTGTCAAGTTTCTCATTTACAGCTTGCCAACCGATAGACATTGTCACACCATGGTCTCCATCACCGATCTTACGGTCAAGTTCACATAGGTAGTCTTTCTGTTCCTCCATCATACTAACAATCTCTTTATAATAAGCTTTTAATTCTTTAGCTGTTAATTGCATTTCGAAAACTCCTTTTCCTTATTTTTGAACAAACATTGGGCAATTTACTGGATGATCAATTGTTTTAATCAATTCATCGTCTAATTTCATTAATGTAATAGACGCTCCACCCATTTCAAGGGATGTAATGTAATCTCCAACATAAGAACGGTATATTTCAATACCTAATCCACTTAGCATTTGTTCAACTTTGCGAAACATTGTATATAGTTCCATTCTCGATGTAGAACCAAGACCATTTACTAAAACCGCAACTTTGTCACCACTATTAATTTCAATATCTGCTAAAATATCATTAACTAAGCGTTCAGTAACCTCGTCTGCCGATTGAAGTGGACCTTTTTCTACTCCGGGCTCTCCGTGGTGCCCTAATCCAATTTCCATTTCATCATCACCAATTTCAAAGCTTGGCTCTCCAGTTTGCGGTAACGAACAAGGAGTGAGACCTACACCCATGGAGCGAATATTTTCGTTTGCTTTTTTAGCAACGCGGACAACATCTTCCAAGTTATAGCCGAAGTCAGCAGCTGCCCCTGTCGCTTTAAAAATGAAAAACTCACCAGCAATTCCGCGCCGTTTCTCTTTCTCTTCTTTAGGGGCTGATGCGACGTCATCTGTCGCTAAAGCCATACCAACTTCAATGTCTTCTTCTAAGTCCGCCATTTCAGCAGCCATACCGAAGTTCATCACGTCACCTGCATAGTTTCCGTATAGATAAACAACTCCAGCGCCTTTATCAATTGCTTTCGTAACTTCTAAGATTGGATCTGGAGAAGGCGATGCAAAAATGTTACCAACCGCTACACCATCAGCCATTCCTTCACCAACATAACCTAAGAATCCAGGCTCATGTCCAGAACCACCGCCGATTAGAACTCCAACTTTCCCTTCCCGTGTTTCCTTCGCAGTCACTAGTGCTCTATCATTTTCTGGTAACTGTTTGATCAAGTCGGGATGCGCTTTGACATATCCTTCCACCATTTCTTCAACAACATATCTAGAATCATTCATTAACTTTTTCATATTAATGCACTCCTTGCTTGTTATTTATTTACTCAATCAACTAACTATTCATTATATCAAACGATGAAGCGTTTTCCGCTAGAAATATCAAGTCTTCAATAGATCTTCATTTATTTTTTACTTTTTAAACAACAATATTAACAGTCTGTAATCCCCCTCCTCTAAACAGGAGGGAAACCCAATATGTGAAGGGTGGAGATAAACAATCCGTAAATCCCTGATTCTGTTCAACTAACATTTAGTGGGAAGGTAATGATCCTCCCCACTGAATGAAGTTTCACTTTAGCAGAGCCCCCCACAGCTATAAGGGTAATTCTATTATATCGCCGAATGTACCTCTGCTTTTACCTTTTCTTTTTTCTTTTCTTCGTTTGGAAGCTTTAAGAATCTTGTTAAGACAGCTGCGATGAAGTATAGTCCAGCCAGGATCCACACTAATCCTTGAGGACCGGCCAAGTCGAAGAATAATGCTACAAGTGCAGGACCAACGAATACACATAGACCTGCTCCAAGGTTTAGAATCGACATGGCGGCACCTTTGTCCCCGTCACCAACTAATGATGGTGTTAATGCAGATAGTGGTACGAAACCAGCGATACATGCCCCCCATAGCATTCCCACAATTGCTACAAGTGTTACGTTACCGGCAAAAATTTGCGGTGTATAGAATAGCATGAGTGTGAAGACTCCACAACCAACTGCCCCGAACCATGTGACTGTATTTCTCCACCCTAACTTGTCTCCTAGATAACCAAAGATTAAGTTGAATGCGATATTCGAAATAAATATCGTACCCCAAATATTTAACCAAACTGTTGTTGCGATCCCATGATCCGCTAAATATAACGGCAAGAATAATGGAAATGCATATTGTGATGATTGGTTAATAACGCGAACCACACCTGCAATCGCAACTTTTGGCTCTCTTTTTAAGATAGTAATTCCGTTTATCAGTTCTTTAACCTTAGATGCTGCTCCACTTCTTTCTTCTTTCTCAGGCATTTCAAATTTATCTCGGTTAACTATTATTGCAAAGAACGCTCCAATCAATACCCAAATAAGCGCACTCCATAATGTAGTGATATGGCCAAATGTTTGAATTGACCAGCTAGAGTAGAAGGCACCGAGTACACTTAATCCTCCTGTAAACACAAACCAGAACCAACCAACTGCTCGTCCTAACTGATGCGGTGGTGTCCGGTATGTAATCCAGACTAGGAAGGCATAAGCAAATAACGGATAACCAAATCCTCTTATCGCGTAAGTTGGAATCATTAATCCATAATTTAAGGTAGAAACAGCAAGTCCAACAAACAATACATGTCCAATAATATAAGCTGCTACCCCTAGCATCATCGTTTTTCTTGGTCCAATCGCTTCAACTAGTACACCTGAAAGCCAAGCACCAATAGCAATCGTTACACCATAAGCCGTTGTGAGTGTTGCCGTTTGCTGAACGGTAAGCCCTTGTTCTACAAGATACGGACTGAGCCAAGCAAGTTCTAACCCATCTCCCATCATGAAGATAAGTACACCAAAGTACCCCCATGCTAAGTGCGCCGGCATTCCCATTCTATCAAGCAAAGTTCCTTTTTGCCCTAAATCCGTCATCTTTGCATGCCATCCCTTCTCCCTTGAATTTTAAGGTTTTAAAATGATTTTTAATGATTTATCGCCTTTTGCCATTAGTTCAAAGCCTTCTTCAAAATCTTCTAATCCCAACTCATGTGTAACTACACCTTCAGTGGGGAAGTCACCATTTGCAATTCCTTCAATGACAAGCGGATAGCAATACGGGCCTAAGTGCGAACCTAAAACGTCTAGTTCTTTACGGTCACCAATAATACTCCAGTCCACTGTTACCGGCTCCGCAAATACACTAAACTCTACAAAGCGGCCAAGTTTTCTAATTGCGTGAAGTCCTTGTTCAACAGAAGACGGATGCCCTGTTGCTTCAATATAAACATCACAGCCATACCCTTCCGTCATATCTTGAATTTCTTTAACAACATCAACTTCACCTGGGTTTAATACAACATCAGCACCAAATTTTTTCGCTAATTCTAGTCGATCTTCTTTCATATCTAGTACAACAAGTTTGCTAGGACCTGACTTTTTAAGTGCACCGATCATCCCTAGACCGAGTGTACCTGCACCTGACAACACAACAACATCGCCAAGTTGTACTTGTGCACGCTGTACCGCATGAAGACTGCATGCATACGGCTCAATCAGAATAGCTTTTTCTAAAGGAAGATCTTCCGGAACTTTATAGTTGATCGCTTCTTTTGTAAATTTCATATATTCAGCCATGCCACCGTTTACATTGTTTTGGAATCCATAAAGGTCATGTTTCTGGCACATCCAATATTCTCCTCTTTTACAGAAACGGCAGTCCCAACAAGGAACAATCTGTTCAGAAATTACTCGGTCACCAATTTCAAAATCAGTTACTGCATCACCTTTCGCTACAATTCTTCCAATAAATTCATGTCCGGGAACCATTGGCGCTTTAATATAAGCCGGTTGATTTTCGTCGCCCCAGAAGCTCGGTGCACCTTCAAACGCTTTCACATCACCAGCACAAATTCCACAAGCTTCTAGCTTAATAATAATTTCTTCATCATTTTCTAAAGTCGGAGTTGCTACTTCTTCATATCGATAATCTTTTGGAGCATATGCCACGACAGCCTTCATCATTTCAGGGATCTCTTGATTTTTTACTTGGCTTTTCTCTACTGTATCCGTCATTTTCCATTCTCCTTTAATAGATTAATATTTTTGTAAAAAGTGATTCAATCACCGAAAACTAAAAGGCAATTTTCGTTGATTGAATTGGAATCGGTTACATCTCAATTTATATATTATCATTGTTTTTCGTTTTGTCAATATTATTATTGAATATTTTCGCGTATTTTCATTAACTTCATATAAATCGCTATCTCAACAATAAAAGAAAGTGATTTTGCACGTTGATTAATTTCACTTTTTCGTCTAACATAAGAGATAATATAAAGTATAAGGATGTTATAGAAATGAAAATGTTTGCAAGTGAAAGAAGAGATAAAATTTTGCAGCTCTTACAGGATAAAGGGAGAGTAACCGTCAAGGAGCTTGCATCACATTTGGATGTATCAGAAGCTACATTAAGAACAGATCTAACCAAAATGGAATTAAGCGGCCTTCTAAAAAGAACTCATGGTGGGGCAGTTTTAAATGATGGCTCTGATAACGATCGAAGCTTCTCTGTTCGTGAAAAGAAAAACATTCAAGAGAAAATGAAAATAGCTGAAAAGGCTTTTGAGTTAATCGAAGACCAACAATGTATTTTACTCGATGCAAGTTCAACCGCTTTGGCATTAGCTCGCAAAATTAATGAAAGCTCCATGCGATTAACTGTTGTAACGAGTGGAATTCAATCCGCTCTAGAACTAAAGGATAACCCAGCGATAACCGTTATTCTTGTAGGTGGTGTCGTTACAAACGGTTCTACCTCCATTGAAGGAAAACTTGGAGTAAGCATCTTGGATCATGTGAATATTGATATCATGTTTACTTCTGCAAGTGGGTATACCGTCGAGAATGGATTAACAGACTTCAATTTATATGAAGTGGAATTAAAGAGAGAAATGGTTAAGCGTTCAAAAAAGGTAGTTGCAATTATCGACTACTCCAAAATAGGGAAAACGTCAAGTTCGGTTTTTGCTACTACGGATGAAATTGATGTATTAATTTCGGAAGAACAAATTAGTGCGGCTATGCTGGAGAGCTTACAAGATAATAACATTACAGTTATGTAATTGTTGTTCATTTTTCTCACCCTTTTGGTAATCGCTTACTTAATGAATTAATAAATTTAGGAATGAGGGATTGGAATGGGATTTCAAGGATTTGATAAAAACTTTAATATTACAGATAGAGTTGCAGTAATAACAGGTGGAGCTAGCGGAATCGGCAAAGCCATCGCGGACTTATATGTAGAAAAAGGTGCCAATGTTGCTATTTTAGACTTGAAAGAAGACGTCATGGAGGCAGCGAAGGAAATTAGCGACGAGCATGCAATCGGTGTAAAATGTGATATTACGAATGATGAAAGTATGGATCAGGCTGTTTCGAAAGTAAGAGAAGTATTCGGTAGAATTGATATTCTCGTAAACTGTGCTGGAGTTGCACTATTAGACGATGCAGAAAATATTTCTGATAGTTATTGGCAAAAAACGATTGATTTAAATTTAACGGGTTCATTCAAGATGTGTCAGAAGATCGGGAATGTCATGATCGAACAGGGTAACGGAGGGAAGATGATCAACTTAGCTTCCCAGGCAGCAATTATTGCTCTCGATAATCATGTTGCTTATGGTGCAAGTAAAGCGGGAATTGTAGGAATGACGAAAGTGCTTGCACTTGAATGGGCACAATATGGAATTAATGTGAACGCAATCTCCCCTACTGTAGTTTTGACTGAACTCGGTCAAAAAGCATGGGCTGGTGAAAAAGGAGAAAAAGCGAAAAAAGAAATACCACTCGGACGCTTCGGCTACCCTGAAGAAGTCGCAGCAATTGCTCTATTCCTCGCAAGTGATGCCACAAACCTAATCACAGGCGAAAACATAGTCATTGACGGTGGAAACACCATCAAATAAAAAAAGAGACTTGAGGGTCAGTGCTCACACCCCATTTTTTAGGGACAAGTACGCTGACCCTAAGATCTCTACAGCACTAACTATCAATAATACTCAAAGGCCTAAATTCCTACATTCTATTTTCTGCTGGTATTTTAGGAATTTACTGTCCATGCCAAGAAACGATTCTTAATTCAGTAGTTTTCTTCCCTTTTTGTTAAATAATGATGTAAAAAGTTAATGTTAATAACGGATTAGCAGAGGGTAAAATAATGTATATAATCTGGAGTTTCAGTACTTGTTACCATTTTTGAGATTAAAAAATATGGATTATAATAAAATGCAAATTGCTCTTCATCCTCTCACTCATGAAAGCCCTTGCAATTACGAGCAATTTTTTATATAATAATACTAAGTGATACACTTCACAAATAGTAAAAACATGAAAAGGAGGTCATGACATGAACAAAGCTGATCCAACAGTTGCTTGTCTGTATCAAACACAAGGAACCATTTCACAGGAAAATATTCGTTCTAAGTTTTTAGATTACCAAATTGCGGACATAAATATCCATCCGGATATCCCATTACCTACAACAGGTTACCATCCAATTTCGATAAAAATTTCTGGTAAATGGTATGAAGCAGTTGCTTCGATTGTAACTATACCAGCGAAGGAAAACCATAAAAAAGTGAAAGTATATATTCGTAATTTTGAGCAGCAACTTCAAGCTTGTAACGTCTTAATCTCTTGGAATAATTATGTTATTCCTTCAACAAAACAAAAACGACGAGACGATGCGTTGCCGGCAGCTATAAGTTTGTAATACGCCTTACAACTACTTGTTATAACTCTTTGATCTTTTACTCCGTTTTACTACTTCTAGGTAAACATGTGAAAGTATCTTTGTTTAAGTTTGCCTATATACACGCACGCTACTCAACATTTCACACATCACTTAGCTAACACCCATTGGCTGCCCGACGCTTTAAGGTATGATGTTATATGTCGTCACTCCATACAGCCGAGGTTCACACCAACTAGATACCCACCCTCTATAGCAGATTTTATCCTTGAATGTAGAGCAGTAAAAAAACAAGCAGAATAATCCTCCTCGTCGGATGATTATTCTGCTTGTATAAAATAACGTGAGCGGGATTATCTAAGTTCCATGATCTTCTCCACTGAACAAAGTAGACTACATTTTTTTAATCGCTTCAATCAGCTCCCCAGCTTGTTGCCACAAGGCAATGTTATCCAGAACATAGGCATTCGCTTCCATGTCTTGGATATTTGCCACTTTGTCTCTCTTCGTCCGAAGCTTTGTTTGACCAGTTAAAAAATATTTGACAAACGGGTTCTGCTTCATTGCTTGTTTCAATAGTTTCTTTGTTTTTGCTGTGATTCCATCCCGGAAATAATGCAGCAACACATTGTTGAAAGCAAATTCTATAGATGCATCATCCTTATATTCAGTGACTAGCTTGCTAGCAGATTCATAATCTCCCAATTCAAGATATAAACGCAACAGATAATATCTGATTCCCTGATTATCATTCGGGTTTAATTCAAGTAATTGTTCATAATGCGCTCGAGCTTTCGTCTTATCGCCGTATTCATCAAGGAACGTAGCAAGTCCTGCCTTTGCCCTCATAAAGGGACGAGTTTCCGTAATTCCCCAGAAATGTCCTTTACCTTCATGAAAATATTCTTTATCTAACTCTTTTTCTGCAAGGGAGAGCGCATAGGAATAAAGCTGATATTTTTCATTCGTTGAGCTTGTATCTTCCGCTTTCATTAAATATGCATCTGAAAAATCAGGATCAATTGCTAACGCTTCGTCAATAAGTTTCTTCCGGGCCTTTCCGCTTGTTTGGATTGCTTCAGCCAGTTTTTCTTCAGCTAAGTCTCTAGGTGACTCTAAAATAGGATCAAATAACCCGACACTTTCCAGCAACTGATCGACAAAGGCCTCCGCTTCTTCTTCTGATTCAAACTCTTGTTCCTCTAGAAGGCTTTCAACTTCATCCATAAAACTCTCCATTATTTCTGGATCCAGAAGGTCGTCTAGCTCATGAGGTAAGTCCACTTTTATGTTCTCCGCTGCTTCAGCGATCTGTTCTTCCAATAGCTCTTTCAATTTCATTGCATTTTTAGATAATGTCGTAACACTTATCCCGTACTCTTCCGCCAATCCCTTTTGACTATCCAATTCAATCCCAAGAATTTCACGCTGAATAACATACTCTAATGCCCCAGCATAAGATCCTATCTTTGTAAACATGGGCTGTTCCAATTCTGTAAAATACTTCCAGAGTACGATCCCAGTTGAAATCACAATTTGAGGTGCTTTCTTTTGTTCCATATGTCTTGTGAAAAGCTCTGCAACCATTTCATAGGGTGGATAATCCCATTCGAACTCACCGGTAACTGTTTCAAATTCAATGAATGCAGCTAATATATCAGGGTAGTTATTTATGATTTCCTCTTCACTCCATGTTTGGATCATTTCCAGAGCTTCTGGAGTCGTATCAGTGAACTCTGGTATCGCCATAAAGAAATCATACAACTGGATATAAGGAAGCAAGAAGCCCATTAGATAACTTCCCTCTAAAAAGTCTCTTTCTTCATCTCCTGCTCCCATAAGTTTGTACGTTTCTTGGGAACGCAGATCTTTAATTTCTATCTCGTCTTCTGTATTCGAGAGTACCTCATAAATCGAAGGGACCGTTCCTGACCAAGATGCAAAAGTTCTCCTTATTCTTTCATTACTAATTTTCCACTTTTGTTCCATATAATATAAATCAAAAATCGTTTTACCATTTTGTATTGGTGCATGGAGTATGATCCAAGCCCTAAGAATGGATGAAAAAAATTCTGCTATTTCATCATCCGCTACTTGTAGTTCCTTATACTCTTCTAGTATTTCATCTAATTCTTTTTCTATAAAATAGGAATAGTTGTGCGTAGCAAATTCTAATAAACCTATATGAAGGCGTTCCAATTCGGCATTATACCGTTCTGGACTAATTTCGATCACATTTGAAGCACCATGACATTTTTTATATTTCTTGCCGCTTCCACAGGGACATGGATCGTTTCTTCCGATATTCTTCATTAGCCTCCACCTCATTTTTGGGTCTTTCTTTTTATTATGAAGATTAATTGCAGGGATTTCAAGTGATTTAGGGGAAGCACACTTGATAGATTTTGAGCATTACTTTCCATCATTTCGCTACCTACATACAACACCGCTTATATTTTTTCCCGTTTCCACAAGGACACGGATCATTACGGCCAACTTTATTCTCCTTTATTATCGGGGTTGACCTTTCCGTCATCTGCATAAACAATTCCGTCATGGGGTCTGTCGGAATTTGTTCTGGTAATTGATTTCCCATCTTCTTCAATTGATTGAATACAAATAACCCAAATGAATTTATTCTAATCGAATCAATCCCCATATAATATTGTTCATTATCCCCGGTATACCGAAGCTTCAACTGGAACAATCCAAAGTATTCCATTATCGGCATAATGTACTTAAAGACATGGTCGGTGATACCTTGGAACGTTTGATTAACTAGCATAACACCAAGCCGGTCTTCCCTCAATTTGATTTCCTTATCTACTGGGAATTGGGAAAGTACTTCGGCTATATTCGCCCGTTTTGCCTGCGTTAATTCAACCCGTCCACCTCGATTAGACGGCTGAACTTTTCTCCAAGAAAGCTGATTCCAGAGCACATCCATTAATAGAACAAACTTCTCTTCATCCGTTAACTTTTGGTAAGCATTTAGAAATTCTGTTGGTTGCAACCTATTTCCTTTGATACGATAAAGCCTTAAATGGTTCCCTGCTACATAGAAAAAGTGAAATAAACCTATATCTTCTTGGTTTAATGTTGGCTTTGTAAATAACCCTAAATCGAGCGCATGGTCTAATTCCTGCCAAAACTTCCTTGTAATATTTTGTCTCCCACTCGTGAGTTTCACGTATTTCTCTTGTTGTATCTTTTCTAAGAATGACGTAAAAGCATTTACTGCAATTGGTGCTTTAACGTTTCTTTCATTCAACAAGCGGACGAAATTGGGATCAACATCCAACGCATCGCTCTCTTCCAGTTGATAAGCTCTTTCCATTTCTTCAAGATAATGATCTAGATCATTATCAAAATACCATGCTTCTAAATCATTTGATGAAAAATACGTCTCGAACCGATGATGAAAGTATTCCTTTTGCTTACAGACCATATTAATTTCAGTGAGGTCCTCTTCTCGTAAATCCCCGTTATCATATAGAAACTTTGCGAATCTTTTAAACGTCGTCAAGTATGGTCCAATATCACTTTTCGTGCTATCAAACACTTTCCGAATATAGTAGTCTCCCAAAAATTCAATAATGTGATCGGCATCGAATTCTCGAATCGTGCCACCGATATACTCTACATAGCTTCCTCCATAAAAAAATATTCTTTCTATATGCTGATCAACTATATCTGCTTTTAAACCTTGAACCTCAGACAGATATCTCGAAAATGCTTCAAGCGTGCTTTGCAGATCATCACTAAAGGCTTTCTCATCAAATTCCTCAAAAACTTCACGATCATCCATTCATTTCTCCTCCTTATTTTATGGTTGCTACGTTCCACTATTTATTACAAGGTTTCCTTTATAAATACCCAAATCTCCGCCGCTCTCTGCATTTTGGACATCGCTTCGGAAGCTGCAATCCTTTTTGTTTAAAAAAGTTCTGTTCGCCAACCGTGAATATAAAACGATTCCCGCAATCCCAGCATTTTAAGCGGAAATCCTGTGGTGCTTCTCCTTCTAGAGCTTCCTCTATTTCGGCTTCCCTTTGCTCGACCAAATCTAAATCAATTGGTGCATTTTCTGTAATCAATTGGATAACATCACGTATTTTTGCACGCACTTTTTTATAGTCTACTTTTTCCCATGCTTCAAGAAACGGAATATACTTGGGGTCTCCCGTTTCCCTAATCTTATCAAGAAACAAGAAAATCATATGGCGGTTGCGATCTTTCAGGTATTCCATATCAGGTATTGGTGCATCTTCTGCAATCAGCTTGTCCCATTCTAGTAAAAATTCATCCGCTCGCTGATTTGCTTCAATTTGCCAGCCCCGGTCCGTATATACAATCATCGGTAGCTTACCTGAATAAAATATATCAAGAAAATCATGCTCAATCATCCAATCTACTTTTTCCGTTATCGCTGCAATTGTTTCGGACTGAAAATAACCGTAGACAGGTGATTTATCCAATTCTAGTTCAAGCACTTTTTTCTCACGGGATCCCTTTAAGATTTTGGAAAGGAGATTTCTTCCACCTGTCGCGATCAGTTCGTCCGCCGCTCTTAATATTGCTAGCTTTTCGTCTTTTGTTAAATTCATGACTTTCGCTCCTTACTTGATTGAGGTTACATCGCTATAATCTCACACGGAAACCCCAGAAAAATTAATTACAAATTAGGAAAATCCGGAATCTCATTAAAAATAGCATCCATAGAAAATGCTGCACACTTGATATGAGATGATTTTATTGTTTCATCATGCATGTAAACTTCATTTAATTCATAGATTGCTTCGTTTAAAATATATTGCTCTAAGAACTTTTGAACGGGATCAATAAGCCAATATTCGGGGATGTTATATTTTGCATAGGTATCAAACTTGTCCTTTCTATCGCGTTTCATAGATGAAGGTGATAAAATCTCAACAACTAAGTCTGGACTCCCTTCAATTCCACGATTGGTAACAAGTTCTGATTTCCTTGTGTGTATCAGAAATAAATCTGGCTGCCTCACTTCATGCTTAGAGAGAATTAAATCTATTGGTGCTACGAAGAGAATATATTCATTTTTACAGCCCTGCTTTAATTGATATGCTAACTCTTGGCTAACTAATTGATGAATAGGATGAGGCGCTGGCGTCATCGCTTGAAGTATCCCATCAGCTAATTCATACTGCACACCATCATCAGCGAGGCTTGCATAATCCTCATAGGTTAGCCGCTCATCTTTTTTTTCGATTGCATATTTTCACATCCTTTTAGAAGATATGACAGGAAAAAAGCCACTCGTAGATAGTGTGTATTTTAATAAAGGTTTAAAAGCAAATCGTTAATTATGTATTCATTGTAATGCATTCCACCTATCCCCTGCAATAAACGCAGGTCGGTTGAGGATATATTAGGTATATAAAATTTGAGTGAAAGTGTTAGTGGGATTGCATAATGGAGAGCGAGAGATTTTTGATTTTTGAGAGGTATATATGAAGATACAACCGTTGAATGTGTATGATCTGTTTTTTTCCCTTCGTTTGGTTCTTAGTGTTATAAACGTTTGGAGAGCGTCGCAGGTGGCTGACCTCATAACTTTATTTATTGAAAGGCATTACAAATCAAGGTATACTGCCATTAACTATAGGCAAAGACAACTTTTCATTTCTATTTTACCGCGTCACAAATAAAATTAAGGAGCGATGTTAATGGATATGACATTGTATAATAAAAAACATTCCTACGCCGATTATGTTTTAGAAAAGGAAGAAACCTATGAAGTTATTGCTGGCGAGATTCTCAATATGTCCCCTCCTTCTCCTACACCAAAACATCAAGATGTCGTTGCTGAATTGACTGCTGAATTCAAAATGTTTCTTCGTGGAAAAGAATGCATTGCTTTTTCAGCACCAATGGACGTTTGCCTATTTGCCACCGAAACAACAAAAAAAGAAAATATTTTCGATTGGGTGCAGCCCGATTTATTTGTTATATGTGATCAAAAGAAAATAAAAGATACGAACATTGTCGGCGCTCCCGATTTTGTAATTGAAGTGTTATCCCCATCAACAGCCCGTATTGATCGCTGGATTAAATTCAACAGTTATGAGAAGGCCGGTGTAAAAGAATACTGGATTGTTGACCCGGCTAATATGTTTGTTGAAGTTTATGAACTGCGGGATACATCCTTTCATCAAGCGGGGATCTATGAACAAGGGGAGAGCATAACAGTGGGAATTTTTCCTGAGTTGAAAATAGATTTGAAAAATATTTTTAAGGAAAGGGTTTAGGACGGTGGATCAGGTTACTTGTCCAATTGGGACTAATACAATTTTATAATAATAGTTGCTAACGACATTAGAAGAAAATAGCAACGTTAATCAGTGTATAACCACTTTCAAAACAGAAATGTAATGCCCATTCATTTTAAAATACTATTTATTGAAAGGCATTTCAAAACAAGGAAACTAACCTTAAGAAAGACATATAATAAGAAAAGCTCAGGTGCGTCTACACCCTAGCAGTTGCAACTACATGCCGTAAGATATACAGTGACCTATTTTAAATTGCGAATAAGTAACCGCCTTATCCTTTATCTGTGGAGGGCGGTTACTTATTTTTATTGATGACAATAATCAATTCACTGTAATACATTGCATCCAACTTTGCAAAAGTAAATTTTGTATTTGCTATCACTTTAATTTTTACCCATCTTTTATAGTTTTACTTTAATAACATCTTTGTTTATAATGAATTTAAAATATAGGGGGGAGAGAGAAACCGATGGATATGTATAAATTTACGGATGAAATGAGTGCAAGTATTGTAAAGGGAATCATGGGAGGATATAAAAGTTACTTAAATGAGCACATTCAGAAGAAAAAAGAACTTATTATCAGCAGTGCATATGCATGGGTTCAAGGAAATCATATTGACCACTATGTAGCAATGGAGACAAAAAACTTAGGCATCAACTATATCCCCTCAAAAGCAGGTTATTCATGGGGATATTTACAATTTCAAAATATTAACGATAAAGTGCTCTTTTTAATTAAAAACGGGGCTGCAATCAAAAGGAATGTGACCAAAAAAAGAACTAATCGGGAGGACAACTACCTCGAACAAATGGCAAGAAAATTCAATGGAAAAATCAATTTTTCCAGCAAACCGACTGTTAGTGAGCAATTAGATTTGTTTAGATTATATGATCAAATTCAAGTTGTTCCCGACTTGATTGAAAGTGAAATAGAAGAACTAGAAGACCAAATTGACCGTTTTTATGTTGTTACCTATACACTTGATGAACAAAAAATGATTTCCGATATTTCCTTATGCCTCCCCCATCCAGATACTTTTAAATTGCACCGAGTTGATTCATTGACGAGATTTATTGATATAATCGATATAGAATTTACGGATGAAGATTTTGCAGGAGTTAGGGATGATAAAGAAATTGATACACAAATAACTATTGGTGATTATGATATAGTAGTTGAAGACAAAGATAAAGCTAGTGACATAGAATAATAAAGGAGGAATGCAACATGTTTGTTGGTGATTCCTTAACCAACATTCGATTACTCCGCGGACTATCGAGAAAACAACTAGCTGAAGAGTTAGATCTAACAGAACAGTCCATCTGGCAGTATGAAAATGGGTATATCTCCCCCAGTTTACAAGTCATTAATAAAATGAGGACATATTTCAACGTCCAGCCAAAGTATTTTTATTCAAATATTAACCTTTCTAATGAAATAAATGAACAACAAATCGCATATCGCTCAGGCCTACGTAATAGCAGGCAGAAAACAAAATCGGAAACGGTTTATTTGGAATTTCTTAATTATGTAACGAATTATTTAACTTCTATTATTACGTTTCCACCAAATCAAATAAAGGCAATAAAAGACTATGCCGTTAACTACAAAAGTAAAAACGCTGGTTATTTAGAAATGGATGAAATAATCGAGCATATCGCTTCATACGCGAGGAACTCAATAGGGTTGAGCAACCGGCACAATGAAGATCTTCTATTTTTAATTGAAAAGAGTGGAGCCTTTATTTTCGAAAAGTCATTCGGGGATACTGTTGACGCATGCAGCACCTGGTCAAGCGGCGATATTCCTTATATTATCCTTGGCAATATTAAAAAAACTGCGGTAAGACGAAACTTCGATTTAGCACATGAATTAGGACATTTGCTCTTACATTACAAAATGGACATCACTGATTTAAACAATAAAGAATATAGCACAATCGAAAAAGAAGCAAATACGTTTGCAAGACACTTTCTTTTACCAAAAGAAGAGTTCCTGAGCGATTTAAAAACAGTGAGTAAAATTTCTAATCCCGATGCCTACAGCGTTCTCAAGAAAAAGTGGAAAGTTTCAATCGCCGCTATGGCTTACCACGCTTACTCCCTTAATCAGATGACCTATCAACAATACAGATACTTTAATGCTTCATTGAACCGGAAGAATTATAAGCTGATGGAACCTCTTGATGATGAAATTGTTATAATGAAACCCGGTAAAATCAGAAGTTCGTTCGAAGCTATATTTGAAAAGGACGTACGGTCGGTGGAGGATGTATTGGGTTATTTAAAATTCGAGCTGAAGTCGTTAGCTAGTTTGCTTGATGTGGAGCAAGAGTTTTTTGAAAAGTATATGATAAAAGCGGAACATCCGAAAGTGTATGATTTTGTTGTGCAGGAGAATGGAATACTGTAAGGCTCCGATAGATGTTCTTCTATATTTGATATTCTCAATTGTGTACAACCTAATTTATTCATAATTCGCAATTGAAGGAAAAAGATTGTACAGAAGTTGAATTTAGAAAAACCCCTAAAGAGAAAAAAGGAAATTCAGAAAGATGTAAGCCGAGGGGCAAGGTGTAAAGACTTCTATCTCCGCTTTATATTTTGGTAAAGTTAGCATACCCGCCGTTGTAAATGTAAAATAATCATGAATGGAAAGTCTTGAATTGGTGTTTAATACTGAAGGACTAGCTAACCAAACTCCTAAGCATAAGAAATAACCGCCTTATCCATTGATTCGGAAAGGCGGTTATTCTTACTTTTATTGATAAAATTTCATTAGCAAGCAAGTCCTGCCAACCCTTCATATCAATCACAACTGAATATGACCTATTCGAACTTTAATAAAATCCCTGTCTTATCATCCCTCTGTTTAAAACGCGGATACATCTCGCAATCCGCATCCCATTCCTCTCGTCTTTCAACCGCTGCTACCAATGAATGAAGCCCGTGTTCAAAAACTAGCTTAGCAGTTTCCATCCATATATCCGTCTCAGTTCCATCTGTAGGTAAAAGCAATCCGTCGCTTACAAGCAGAAGATCTGTAACTTGATGAAGCGGCAGTCTGCCATAGGAAATATATTCAAGCGCTTCTTCACTGCCGTCGATGATACCGTAACCCTCGTTTGTATTAAGTTTTTCTTTATTACTGAGTAAAATAGCATTTACAGATTGTTGGATTTCTTGCTGGCTGATTGGTGGATCTTCCTCCCGAAGGCGAACCATCTCTTTAATGGCTAAATCATCAAAGTAATGGATTCCATCGTAGGTCACACTTCGAATTTCGCCAGTTTTATATCTAAGAAACATCATACAGTCAGCAGCATGCACATATTCAAGATTTTTTCTTTCTGGATGAATTTTTACTGCAGCAATTCCTGCTGTACTTCGCTGACTTTTAGGTATTTCCGTGATAACAGGGCTTGCCAGTTTTCCGATATTTGTTTCATAATAATCAACCATTTTGGTACCAAGTCTCTCATTAGCTTGTTGAATAGATTGGTAGAGACTGCTGCTTTCGGTCATTTTTGACAGACCCTCTTGTAAGGTCTGAGAAGCGAGATAGCCCGGTGCGCCAAACAGACCAGTAGCCCCGTCAATAGCCGCAAATACTTGTGCAGCTTCATTTACTACACAAGTATCCTCGTTAATTTGGCTGTCTCCTTTTTTATATACTTTTTGTATTTTCATTTTAATTTCCTTTCTGTAAGAGGCGGGTTTTTTCTTGTGTTTGTATGCGTTGTTAATTATTTAAAAATAGTCTTGTAATCACCTTTATTATAACTCAACTTTCAGTCTGAAACAGCATAAAAAACGAGCTGCCACTTTCAAATAAAGTGGTGGCTCGTTTTTATCTTGTGATCAGGCCATTAACCGTGCAATCTAAATCAGCCGTTAGTCCGTCGGTCGAGAGAGACGGCGTACGCTTCATGACGGAAATTCAGGAATGGGTCGCCGGAAAGCTCAATTCCAGAACTTACAACGGTGGGATCAAACAATAGACTCTCTGGTGTTCCAGTCTGTTTGCTGATTACGGAAAGCCGTCCGATTGAAATTTTCGTCCTTGCTTCTGGCCAAGACTTCGAAGGATCATCAATTGGATCCCCCTCCTCACCCAGCTGAATGATCAAATCAAATGAGATGGGGCCTCTTGTCAGTCGATCATCCAGTTCTTCCATCAAGTAATCATGGGATGTCTCCTTAGCTTCTCTGCTGGTGAGTGTATGCTTATCGAGTATCGGATGCCACTCGTACCGGATTGGCTGCTTCTTTCCTTCTTTATTTACAAAGTAGAAAGCGTGCAGCGGATAATAGGACAGTTCCGAAAAACTGGCAGGCGGATGATCTTTAAGTTCCTTCACTTTCAGCAGAGCTTCCTTACTGTCTGGGTAGCGAGTAAGCAGATTTTTAAGTGCAATCCCTTTGTCTACTATTCCAATGCCCGTTTTATCATCGGTCAGTATTTTAATCATTTCGATAAAATCTTCCGGACTCTCAGCAGGGAAGAGTGGAATCGATACACCGATCAAATCATTGTGCCCGCCATCCGGCAAGTTGAATTTAACGGCCATCCCTTTTACTGGGGACAGAATGTCGGCTGCCGTCGGATTCGTGGAGCTGTTTGAAAAACGGACAGTTGCGGACACTTCTTCTTTCTGTAGATGGGGTGCCGTCGTATAGGGCACGGCATTTCCATTCGGTACAAACTTCGCGTCATACACTTGTCCTTTTGCATGCGCCCGGCGAGCCGAAGGGAATGTACCCGCTATTTTTTCAAGCGTATCGATGGCATCTTCGGTTAATGGTTTCTGTTTGTGATTAGTCATGGGGATCTCCTCTTTTATATACTTTAGCTGTCAAGGTGGTCTTAATAACCCTGCACGGCATCAATCAGGTCGTTGAAGGCTTTCAAACTGCGTTCGCCGCGCCAAATGTCACGTACAGTAGAGTTAGGGTACGCACAATACCAGCCAGTAGCAGTCACTTGATGCTTGGCAATAAAGTCTTTGATTGTCGGATCATTGATTCCCGGATAATCTACAACTTCCGAAAAGAAATGGTCGAGTAGCTCCGGAATCTTCGTGCCGAAATCGTCAATATAAGCATCCCAGTCACCATCATAGGCGGTCGCGAACAACAACCGCTTGTCATCATCAAAAATCACCCAGCGCATGTCATGAACAGTTGCTATTCGGGCCATAACTTCCATTTGGTCCGGATTATTTGAAAGTTTTTTTCGCAGACGTTCAGCACCGCCTTCTTTCAAAGGAGCGATGACGGTCAGTTCTGAGACTTTACCCAGTCGCAAGCCGACCCGACCTGCAGTTTCCATCTCAATTGCTTGATTTTGTTTGTTCTCGTTGTTTTCATTTGTCATTGTTGTTAACCTCCGAAATAATAAATTATTTTTCACCCAACTCAGAAATCCATTTTAATGCAGAAATACTGGGAATAAAGAAATATGATCCTCCTTTTGTTACAGAGAAAGCAGGAATTCCGTGCATTCTTTTACGGAATGGCTCCTCCGGGATGGTATACATACCTTCACCGGCTTTGTTGCCTGTAATAGGGTCTTCTTCAGACAGTTCAATGAAATTGCCGTCATTCAGCCAGGTTGATTTGATGAATTCATATTGGCGGGAGAGCGAGGTGCAAATCCCTGCAAAGATTAGTCCTCTATCTTCCCCATCGTCTGCAAGCTCACCTTCAGGAAGGGGCGGACCATACATGGTAGAGCGCCGGAGCAGACGATGAATATTTACATCTGCAATTGAGTCCTCCAGGCTATCCCGCGGATTAGCTCTTCTAACATGGGAGCTCAAAGGGCATTTGAGCCCTTTCGGATCGTCTTTGTACAGGAAATCATTCCGTACATTCTCGTCCAGTGCAAG
The DNA here is from genome assembly GCF_037072045.1 of Oceanobacillus sp. MO10714A. Classification (NCBI taxonomy): domain Bacteria; kingdom Bacillati; phylum Bacillota; class Bacilli; order Caryophanales; family Bacillaceae; genus Oceanobacillus; species Oceanobacillus sp. MO10714A. Next base: position 46,599 of record NZ_JAXHDC010000014.1, read on the forward strand.
TTTTGGATCGTCCTTATCCGGTGACAAGGAAAGAGGAGTTCCGCTTGGCCACCTGCCGACCATTTTTGCCGCAAGTAATTCACGCTCTTCATCAGTTTCTCCTTTTTCGTGCAAGTACGAGCGAAAGGCCGCGACCCGCAAATGAATTTTCCGCAGCGCCATATAACTGCCATTATTCCCAAGTATGTTCGGAGTCGGACCCTCCTCGATATTCCCTTTTTCATTTTCTTTTCCGATGATGAATTCTCCCGCCTTGAGAGGGGTCTCACCTTTTAATGGCGGATGCAGCTCATTTCCTTCAATTGCCGGGTTGCTGATCCCCTCCGTAAACCCCATATGGGACAGCCCATTTTCCGGTGAACTGACGCTAAGTTCGTACAGCAGCGTAATTCCATCCAACTCATCGTATACCTTTCTCGCACGGTCCAGAGCTTCCTTCAACCGCTCCTCATCGGGTGAGAAAATAGCAATCGCTAAATGCAACCGTTCTTCTTCAAAATAATCTTCCCAGTTTTCGGGTGCACTTTCGTTGTAATCTCCCAGCTTTTCAGCTCGTGAAGACATGCCTTCCCTGAATTCAGCCGGAAAACTTTCCAAAGACTCTTTTGGAACACCGAGCTTTTCCAGACCTTTATAGGTCAAGGCACCATTAACCCAAGCCCCATCCGATGGTTTTTCCCAACGATTGGCAGAGGTGATTTCAGGAAGGAGTTTTTTTAGAACACTACGTCCGCTCTTTGGATCATCTATTTGTAAGAGTAAATACATACCAACATACTTTTCAGGGCGCTCCTGCAGTAGGATTCCTTGTATGTCATCATAGTCAAGACTCGCCATAGATCTTCTCCTCGTCGTTAATTTAGCGCGATAAAGCCTACTTTTTCGCTATGTCTTAAGTATGCCCCTGAATGCCCTTGAATATTTATTTTAAAACAAAAGAAAGAGTGAGTGGTCTGTATCAAAAGATAGGAGTTCTTAGTGTAATTTATTTCAAAAAAACATAATTGAAGTGTTCTCCCAATCAACTGTCCGTATTGATCGCTGGAATAAATTCAACAGTTATGAGAAAGTGGGAGTAAAAGAATACTGAATTGTTGACCGCTAATATGTTTGTTGAAGTTTATGAACTGTGGGATACATCAAGCAGGGATTTATGAGCAGAAGGAGAGCGTAACTACTGGAATTTTTCCTAAGCTGAACATAGATTTGAAGAATATTTTTAAGGAAAGGGTTTAGGACGGTGGATCAGGTTCCTTGACCAATTACGAACTAATGTAATTTTGTATAATAGTTGCTAACGACATTACAAAAAAATACCAAAGTTAATTAGTGTATAACCTCATTCGAAACAGAAATGTAATGCCCTTTCATTTTAAAATACTATTTATTTATTGAAAGACATTTCAAAACAAGGTATACTAATCTTAAGAAAGACATATAATAATAAAAGCTCAGGTGCGTCAACACCCGATCTATTGCAACTACATGCCGTAAGATTTACGGTGACCTATTAATCAAGTGAATAAGTAACCGCCTTATCCTATGGCTCGGGAGGGCGGTTACTTATTTTTTATTGGTGACAATAATCGCAATTATCGCTACGATTGTTCCTAACGATACTACAATGAAACTTCCAAAATCAATTAATAATTTAATTAATTCTAGATATGTCACCATCTTACCACCTCCCTTCTCAGGGAAATGGTCACCGCCCATCCTACTTATGTAGTTGCTAGGTTAATATTACCATTTTTCATCTGAAACCGCTATCATATTTTGCTGCTGCTTTATAATATTGACGGAATGATTATTACTATAAGAGTTTCGAATAATTAGGCACTGTCAACACGCACTTTGATATATTAGGCTAAAAAAGTAAGTACTCTGCCACATTATCGTATTAGAGCATCCATGGACTCCAGAGCCCCATTAAAAAGCTTTCACTTAACTTTTTAATCTTAAATTTCATTTACAGAATAGATTTTTAATAGTCCTTGGTTAATAAACTTCTTAAATTAGTATTTGCTAAAACAATAAGATATGGTAAACCTCTCTTTATTATACCAAACCTTTTATTGCCATATGCATTGTGGACTTCTTCCAATAAATCTTGTAGTATGCCCCAATCCTCATCAGAAAATTGATAGCCTTGTAATGGAACTCCAACCACTTCGAATGAATATTTATTCTTAAAGTAATTTTTAATTTTCTTACTTTCAATAAGAAAATTAATTTCCTCTATTTCTATATCAAAACCATTATCAATCAAAATACAGATATCATAAATAAAATCTTGAAGTAATACTCGTTTTATGTCCATTCCTATCTCCTTAATTAATAAAATTGAGACCCCAGCCAAAGCCAGAGTCTCTCAATTCTAGAATTACTGTAATAATTGTAAAACACCTTGTGGTTGTTGGTTGGCTTGCTTCGCCGCTATGCCTTTCGATCATAGAATAGACTATATCTTCACCCTTATATTCATAAGGGGCTGGGCACTTCGAATGATTGATTGCAATCACTCTACGAATCTCATTGCCATAAGATTTAACCATTAGGCAGTGCATTCTAGTCGTTGAACCTTCGCCGGGTTTTCACCTTAGGCGCTTGGCTGCTGATTATCCATTGTTTCATTGTTTTGTTTTTCAAACCTTCACGTCTGCCGTTTCCAGCTACGTTGTGGTACAAAACACTTTAGGAAGTTCCAGCAATTCACCCAGTGGTACTCTAATCCGTTACCAGATTAGACGCCCTTCTCAACAATTACTGTAAGAGTTGTAATACTCCTTGAGGCATTTGTTGAGATTGAGCTAACATAGATTGTGCCGCTTGTGAAAGGATGTTGTTCTTAGTGAACTCCATCATTTCTTTCGCCATATCAACGTCACGGATACGTGATTCTGCAGCAGTTAAGTTTTCTGCTGATGTACCTAGGTTGTTAATAGTATGTTGAAGTCGGTTTTGTACTGCACCGAGTTTAGAACGTTCTGCAGAAACTGTATCAATTGCAGATTGGATTGTTGTAATTGCACCATCTGCGCTTTTTTGATCAGTGATGTTTATACCTACTGTAACTGTAGCACCATCTACCAAAGAATCCTCTTCTGATGCTAATACTAGTCGACCAGCATCATTATAGTAACCTGCTTCATCTCCTTTGATTGTACCAGTTTCACCATCCGTAAGTGCTGAATCTGCTGCTAGAACTAATTCGCCATCTTTATAATATCCGGCTACAGTATGATTAGCTGGGTCTTCATCCGAAGTGTCTGCTGCTTGCCAAGTGGCTGTGAAACCATCACCATCAGTAATCGTATGAACATCATCGTCGCCAGGATTTTCCCCAGGAGTTGTTACTGCCGTGTATTTAACATCATCAGTTGCTACTTTATAAGTTAAATCATCTTTTTTATAAGTCTCAGCAACATTTAATTTTGTACCACTCATATCGTTAATTGAAACTTTCAAGTTCTGTCCTTCATTTGCACCAACATGGAAAGTAACATTTTGCAAGCTTCCGTCTAGTAAAGTTTTCGTGTTGAACTCTGTATCATTTGAAATATCATTTAAAGCATTTGCAAGTTGGTCAATTTCTTTTTGTAGTTCGCCACGATCGGCTTCGTTATTTGTATCGTTTGAAGCTTGATTCGCAAGTTCACGCATTCTTTGAAGAATTGCATGTGTTTCGTTGAGTGCACCTTCTGCTGTTTGGATTAGAGAAATCAAATTTGTTATCGTAGTGGCTGTTTATCCGCTACTTCTTTATGTTTCCATAAAGTTCAGACCATATCTTCATCCCTTTAAGGATGCCCCGCGCTCGTGGGTGGGTTATTGGTATGGTTCCTCACCACCTGGTCGTTACACCTTCCCAACTACTTATTACCAATTCATTAGGCTTGGCTCGGTATTGCCCACCATCCTTCATATGGTTTGGGGTTCCACCGAATTCACGGAGTTATCAACTAAACATTGCTGCTTAGTGCGGCATTTCTCGTTTACCGTCTTGGGCGTTTTTAGTCGCCATTTCTAATCCACGAATCTGCCCACGCATTTTCTCAGAGATTGCTAGACCTGCAGCGTCATCTCCGGCTTTGTTGATTTTCAGACCTGAAGAAAGTTTCTCCAAAGATCCTTGTACTGCGTTCTGGTTAGTTCCTAATTGGCGATGTGCATTAAGAGCTGAAATATTGTGATTGATAATCATGTTCAATCTACCTCCATGTATTTTGTTTTCTAGCAAGCCACATCCATGTGATCTTGCTGATCTATAATAATTCCACGTCCTGTGGAATTACTACCTATTTGATTAGAACACTCAGAAACGATTCACAGCCGAAATTTCCTCCTATTTACAGGATGAATGGCCATAGCTATGTATCTTTCCCGCTGTTCTATTATTTATATCGGCAGGACTTTCGAATTGTTTAATACTTTTTCAGTAAAATTTTTTCTACAAAAAACAGATCACAACAGCAACATTTGCATTGCAATCATGAGCTGCTTTTCAATTTTCTTACCACCCATAAGATGTTAGGTCTTCGATTTGACTGATAAAGTCCATTAAGACCGCATCAGCAAGCAGGAAACAGATAAAGCTGATTAATAGAACCGTTGCGAGACTAAAGTATATTTTTTGTCCATTTGGGTTGACCTCGGAAGCTTTCTGATAAACATATAAGACAGGAACATATGAAAATATCATTACTAGTGAAATAACGAGCGTAAAGAATGTTAATTGATAAGAACCAATCAGTCCACCGAGCACGGCGACTAAATTTAATGCAACGAACGGAACATAGATCGAGCCATACTCGGCGATAATTTTTTTAAATGAGTCCTGATTTTTCGCGAGTTTCGTCATTGCAAGAGCACTTCCGAACGTAATCGCAATTAATATAAGCGCAAAGAAAAAGAGCCTTGGGACAATTCTGAAGAATGGAAGTGATTCGCTCATCCAGCTCCCACCAAATGATTTAAATAAGGAGTTCCCAAGAAAATAAATGCTCAATGAGAAAAATAAGGCATATAGACCGATGTTGATCAAGCTGTTCGTTAATTGCTTTTCACCGGATTGAAATGCCCGTGCCGGGTTTTTTAATAAATGTAAAAAATAAGACCAGTAATGATTTAACCCTTCTTTAACCGCATCTGCTGTTGGTTGTGCATTTCCTTCTATCGTTGCCGCGGCTGGATTCGACTTTGCTGTTGTTTGTTGCTCTACTTGTGCATTCCCTTCCGTAGTATTCGCTTGGGACGGCTCCTCCCCTCTTCTAGATTGCTGATTCGAGTTATCAACATCGTTTTGTGACTGCATCGCTGCGCCACATACACCGCAGAACTTCCCAGCCTCCTGCTGATGGTTACAACTTGGACAGACTAACATTGTACATTCTCCTTTATAATATTAACTATTCCTTTCGTACACTTGCCTTGATGATTTTATGTAAAGGAAAGTAGTTTTATAACCCTAGAAAAGAAACATATAAGTCTTTTAGACTATCTCAATTGATTATAGCAAAGTTCTTTCTAATTTAAAGCATTTTTTTAATAAAAATAGCTCCGAACCTTGTATATAAAATGAACCCTAGATAATAGACACTAATAAAAAACAGTCAGTCGCCCTCTATTATCTAGGATCTATTTTAGTTTTCTCGGAGCTGTTTTTTCACGTATAGATTGCCGTTTTAATTCAGACAAATCTCTTCAAACTGGAATAAATTTGCCGGTTCAAGCTGGAAATCATCCTTCTTCCAAACGTTTTCCAGATAAACGATAGCAATGCTAGACTGCCTACTATCTTTTACACTTTCTTCAACTGCAATAACACTCTCAAATAACTCTGCAACCCACTTCGCAATATCCTTCGCATAATAAGTCTTCAACTCATAAGCCATCTTCCTAATCTCCGCTACCCGCTTCTCAAACTGTCTTATCTCTTCCATTAATAAGTCCACCCAATCACGCACTAAATCCATTTCCCGAGATGCCTTAATATCCCAAAGTCTCTCCCGCATCTCCTCGACAAATACTCGCTCAACCTCATATTTCTCCATCAACCGTAACACTTCAAGCCCCAAAATATTTGCCGTCCCTTCCCAAACTGTTAAGACTTGGGAATCCCGTAGCAATCTCGGTGTCACAAAATCCTCAATGTAACCATTCCCGCCATGCATCTCAATCGCTTCATGGGCAAAGTGAACAGCCTGCTCCGCCGTTTCCTTTTTCATAACCGCCACATATAACCGGAATAATGTTTTTTCCCTATCCGTTGCTGTATGTTTCGTATCCTTCCCCATAACCTTATCCATTAGCTCAATTATATGGAACATCGCATTCATCTCTACTTCCTGCTTGGCAACCATTTTACTAAGTGTCGCTTGTATCATCGGATATTCGATGAGCCTTTTACCAAATGCCGATCGCTGCTTAGCATAATTACGAGCTTCCAAATAAGCACGGCGCATAATTCCCAGTGAAGCAACTGCATTCGAAACACGAGACAAATTCAGTGCTTCTATCATATAATAAAATCCTTTTGTTTCTTCCCCAACAAGATAACCAACTGCGTGTTCAAATTCAACTTCGGCAGACGGCACCGCCCGAACACCGAGCTTGTCTTTCAACCTGCGAATTCGCAAGTTTCCTGCAGCCCGATTTTCTTCCCAGGGCACAAGGAACAAACTTAATCCCTTCGTTCCCTTCTCGGCCCCGTCAATACGGGCTAATACCATTGCAACACCGCAAGCGCCGGCATTACTTGCAAAATACTTTTCACCACTTATCCGGTAACTATCCCCTTCCTTCACAGCAGATACTTCATTCGCACCGACATCCGAACCACCCTGCCTTTCTGTAAGCAATGTCGCACCTTCATATAACTCAACATCCCCCGTTGAAAGAACATGCGGCAAATACTTTTCCCTTAGTTCATCGGATGCATAATGGTCAATCAAATAAGCTGTTGCTTTTGTCAGCGTCACGGGACAGGCAAGACCAGGTTCTGTGTGGGATAGCAAATATTTCTGCGCATAAGAATAAACGTAATTCCCTTTCTGCCCAAAGGCTGGAATTTCCTTATGAACGTAACCGACAATACCTGTATTGTATGTCTCTTTCACTGATTGCTTATATCCCTCGTTCAACCAGACACGCGACACTTCATTCCCCATCTGGTCGTAGCGAATGAGCTTGGGCTCTCCTTCTCTATCCGTGTGAATCGCTCTCTCATCAATCGGTCCCGCGCAGAGCTCTCCGTATTTTTCCAATTCTTCATCCGCCCACTGAAAAAAGTCATCAGAGAGAGAATTCTGTAACAGTCGCCGGAGATTTGGGTCACCTTTATAAAAATTTTCTTTGTTTACTTTTTTCTTTATATCCAACACATTCAATCCTCCTCGTATAGTATATTTAAGAACAAAATTTGCTCTTTGATAACTAAATAAATGCATCACTTTCAAAGTAATTATTAGTTCTTTTTCACCAAGAAAATGTGGTAATAAATTACTCAATACCTTTGGCTTGGATACTGGGGGATATCCCTGGATAATAGAAATTGGAATGGATCCAACTGGGAATATGCTGTATTCTCCTGTAGTTCGACTACGATGAAAGACTGTGACCCAGACAATGGTTGTACTGCAAACACACAAGCTGTATCGGCGCATTTCTATACCAATGTTAGTGGACATTGGGGCAGCTTTTAGAGATGCACCTTTTGAATACTCATACGCGAGGCTGTTGCCACACCATTGATTCTAGGGATATCCCGCAGTATCCAAGCTTATTCCAAAATCAAATGAAAGGAGGTCCTTTCCGTGAATTTATTTGTAGGTATTGATGTAAGCTCTAAAAAACTCGATGTATGTTTTCTGGATAGTGAAGACACACGTTTAAAAGAAACAACTTTTCCAAACGATATCCATGGAGCGAACCAGATTAAAGAAAACATCTTAGCTTATAATGGGCAATTCCATTACGAAAAAATTATTGTCGGCATGGAATCCACATCTGTGTATAGCTTTCACCCTGCGCATCTCTTAGATAACGATGCGGATTTAAAACAGATTGGGGTGGAAGTGGTTGTTCAAAATCCAAAGGCAATCCATCGGTTTAAAGGCTTATTTGAAGAAGATAAACCAACCGATAAGATCGATGCGTTTCGGATTGCCGATTTTCTTCGGTTTGGACGCTATAATAAAACGATTATCAAGGAAGAAAAGTATGTTGCCCTTCAGCGTCTAACACGTTCTCGTTATCAAGTCATTCAACAATTGACCGAGTGTAAGCAGCATTTCCTTGAAAATCTCTATTATAAGTGCAATACATTGACCAATGAAGTAGATACTTCTGTTTTTGGTTCGACCATGATGGAGTTGTTTGCCGAATCCTTATCCTTGGATGATATCGCTCATATGGAGCTGGAAGAGCTGGCTGAATTCCTCCAAGAGAGAGGAAAAGGTCGCTTTCGTCAGCCGGATAAAGTAGCGAAATCCATCCAAAAGGCGATTCGTGACTCCTATCGTTTAGGCAAAGTTGTACAGGACTCGATTGACATTGTATTGGCCACCTATGCCAAACTGATTCAAACACTGAAAAAACAGGTCAAAGAGTTAGACAAAGGGATCGAATCCCTATTTGACGTTATTCCAGAAGGACAATGTTTGAAAAGTATACCGGGTATTGGTTCGGTTTACGCGGCAGGTATTATCGCTGAAATCGGTCAAATTGATCGATTTGAAACACAAGCGCAGATAGCCAAATACGCCGGTCTATTCTGGAAAAAATCGCAATCAGGTGACTACGAATCGGAACGAACACCACGAGTCATGTCGGGAAATCAGTATCTTCGTTATTACTTAGTTGAAGCTGCCAACTCGGTCCAACGAAATGAACCCGTTTATCGTGAATTTTATTTAAAGAAGTATAAAGAAGTTCCGAAATTCCAACACAAAAGAGCCCTTGTCATGACTGCAAGAAAATTAGTGCGTTTGGTGGATGTGCTACTACGCAATCACCAACTCTACACGCCAAAAAGGAGCGTGTAACTCAAAAGCAAATAACTGCTTTTGAATCCTTTTAATCAACCCGAACGACCGTTCCTATATCGGCGTGGGTTTAGTTCAGTGCGCCTTTTTTTCCTTTGAAAGTCCATGATCAGCTTTATTTTTTATGGATTTTCTCTTGACTTATTACCACAAGTCTTGCTGTAACTTTGCTCTTACTCTGTAACCTGCTTCCTTAACTGCTGTTTCTGTAGCTTACCGGTCGCATTCCGCGGAAGCTCTTCTAATGCTTCATAGAGTTTTGGAATCTTGTAATCTGCAATTTTACCTTGCAAAAATTTCTTGCATTCTTCTTTTAGATTTTCTACTTTTCCATCAATCACGACATAAGCCTTCACCGTTTCACCCCAGTCCGGGTTCGGAGTACCGATCACGGCAACATCCGAGATAAGTGGGTGTGTGAGAAGAAGATTTTCGATTTCTTTCGGATAAATATTTACACCACCAGAGATGATAATGTCTTTCTTCCTGTCAATCATCCAATAGAAGCCATCCTTATCTTGTCGCGCCATGTCGCCAGTATAGAGCCAGCCGTCTTTCAGCACAGCCTTCGTTTCTTCCTCATTTTTATAGTATCCTTTCATATTTCCTTCACCACGCAGGATAATTTCACCAACCTCACCGGGTACCGTGTCTTTACCATTTTCATCAACCAGACGGATTTCACAATTAAGCGCCGCGCGATTTCCGATACTTCCGGCCTTTTCCTCATGATCATCGAAGCCTAGTAACGTCCCATTTGGTCCAGCTTCTGTTAACCCATACACGCAGATTAATCGGTCGGTAGCAAATTGATTTTTTATAAGTATGACTTCTTCCTTGGAAAGCGGCGCAGCTCCATAGATCCAATATTTCATAGAGGAAAGGTCATAGTTTTCAATTTCTGGATGTTTACAGGTTGTTAGATAAGCAATCGGTGCTCCGAAAAAATGGGTCGTTTTTTCTCGGGAAACTGTTCCAAGCAACAAATCCGGTGTAAAGGTTGGTACAACAACATGAGTTGCTCCAACATAAAGACCTGCTACCATGAATAGATGCAGTGGTGCAGAGTGGCTAAGTGGCATCATATGAAGTATACGGCTTTCTGGCTTTAACTCCATTTCTACACAAATCGTAACTGCGACCGTAAGGATACTGCGGTACGTGAAAAGGACACCTTTCGGATTGCCGGTTGTTCCGGATGTATAAAGGATGGAAGCATCATCATCTTCTGTGAGACTGCATTTGATTTCTGTAGTTGAACCGCTCGCTAGCAGGTCTTCCAAGGAAAGCCAAGCCCTTTCCGCAGATCCAGTTTTGATGAACTTAATCTCTGAAGATTGTTCTGGTAAATGACGGACTTGCTCGAATATAAGCTCATGGGTGATAAATACGGAAGCATCGCTGTCGTCTAAAATATACATGACTTCTTGTCCAATCAACCTTGCATTAATCGGAACACTGAGAGCTCCAATGCGCTGAACGGCAACATAAGCAATCAGAAACTCTTTCGTATTTGGCATTTGCAAGGCAACTTTATCACCTTTTTTAACACCCAAATCTTCGAGACTATGAGCGAACCGATTAACAGCTTCATTCCATTCACTGTAAGTGACCCTTTCTGAGGGCGTTACAATTCCTTCATGATTCGGATACTTCCTTGACATAACGGCTAACAGGTTAGGGATATTCATTTTTTTCACGCTCCAACTCATTTAATTTAGTTTGAAACTCCTCAAGCAACTGCTCCATCTCTGAACGTATTCGCAGTAATTCCTCTATCCGTTCGGTCACCTCCTCGATCTTTCCCTTCCCATATTCGATTGTCCGCTCGAGTTGCTTTCTGCCTGTCCGATCGAGGTCAAACAGCTGGATCATTTCACGAATCTCATCTAACTGGAAACCATATCGTTTTCCCCGGAAGATGAGCTTCAGCCTACCTCTCTCTTTGCTAGAAAATATCCGCTGTCCAGCTTCTGTTCTTTCTGGTTTTAATAGACCGAGCTCTTCATAGTAACGAATTGCTCTAGTCGTTATACCAAACTCTTCAGCCAGCTCTGCAATCGAATAGGTCTTTGCTGTCTTCATAGCCATCACCTTTAATTTAATTTTCTTACAATTATAGTGTAACATTGACGTTAACGTAAAGAGCAAGAAGGAATTTCGGGACAGAGGGTCAGAGCATTTGTCCCATTTTGAGAATGCGGGTGCCTGGAACTTATGGGAATAAAAAAACCTAAAGCAGATAAAAATATTGCAATCCATCCGCTCTAGCTCTCACCTGAAAACAGAATTGCAACAATAAAATCCTATTCATCAGAAAATATCCCGTCGTCATTCGAAAAAATTCGTCACTTGGATAGCATACCTTCCTTTTAATTATATGTTCATCCTACTTCTAAACTAACTCGAGAACGCGCACTTTTTATTTCGTTTTCATTCGTTAATAATCATGAAATAAAAAATGATTAGAACTAATGGGACAGATAGGCAGCAACTGTCCCACTTTCAACATTTTTCAATGAAGTCCACGAATTGGAATCCCAATTCTTGACTTTTAAATCCCCAGTAAATATATTTGATTTATATACTCAACAAATGAAGGACTCCAGAAAGCATTTTAGTAGTGTATTTTATAATTAATCATTAATATATACTGATGGGATTTTTTTAACGCAGTATTCGATTTAGAGGTGGTGATTGCTTGGCTTTTATAAAACGTTCGTTCCTGCAAATTGTTCCGACACTATTTATTCTAACGTTGATTGTCTTTGGACTTGTTTATGTTGCGGGTGATCCGGTCGTCAGCATGCTTCCGGAAAATGCAACACAGGAAGACCGTGCCGTACTAGAAGAAGCGCTTGGATTAAATGAACCTTTTTACGTGCAGTATGTAAATTACATAAAGGATTTAGTAACAGGGAATTTCGGTCAGTCGCTACAATACCAAGAGCCGGCACTGGACCTTGTGGTGGAACGGCTTCCGGCAACACTCGCCCTCTCCCTGATGGCTTTAGGTGTTGCAATTGTGATATCGATTCCCCTTGGTATTTTTGCTGCATTAAAACGAAATACGGTGCTTGACTTTCTCATTTCCGGCGTTTCGATCGTTGGAAAGGCGATGCCGAATTATTGGATTGGGATTATGCTCATTCTCTTCTTTGCGGTTATTATCCCGATTTTCCCAGTTTCCGGTGCGGAATCACCGATTCATTTCGTCTTGCCGGCGGTGACGCTTGGGGTTGCACTTGCAGCTGAAATTACGCGACTAATTCGCGGTAGTGTACTCGAAGTAATTGAACAAGATTTTGTCCAGACGGCCCGTAGTAAAGGGCAAAAAGAAATAATCGTCATTTTACGTCATGTATTTTTAAATTCGCTTATACCTGCTGTTACTATTATTGGATTACAATTTCCTCAACTAATTGGCGGGGCTATTGTTGTGGAAACTGTCTTTTCCTGGCCTGGTGTAGGGAGATTATTACTCTCTTCCATTGAAACGGGTGATATGGCGGTAGTTCAAGCGATTGTCTTTATCATTGCCTTAATTACGATTGTGGCTAATTTATTAACCGATGCCGTTTATCGAATCCTCGATCCGCGGATTAAATACAAGTAGTTTGGAGTGAGGTGTAATGAGTAAAAACAGCCCAATAACAAAGACATTCACAAAAATACGCAACTTTACTTCACCTCTAGGACTCATTGGATCGATTACCGTTACCATTATTGTCCTTTTGGCAATTTTTGCTCCGTGGATTGTACCGCATGACCCGTTTGCCATTGATGCAACAAAGCGCCTCATCCCTCCCTTTTGGGTAGATGGCGGATCGACCACTTATCTTCTTGGTACAGACCATGTTGGGAGAGATATATTAAGCAGGCTTATCTATGGTGGCCGTGTATCCCTTCTCGTAGGATTATTTTCTGTAATCATTTCAGGAGTTATTGGACTTCTTCTTGGTCTTTTAGCTGGATACCTCGGCGGAACTTGGGTTGATCATGTGTTAATGCGTGTAGTTGATGCGATTCTGGCTATTCCAACATTACTGCTCGTTCTTGTTGCCATCGTCGTTTTTGAACCAGGACTCATCACGCTTATCGTTGTCATTGGACTGACAAGCTGGCCGCAATATACGAGACTCGTCCGTGGCGAAGTATTAAGTGTGAAACAGCGAGAATTTGTCCAATTAGCATATACGCTTGGAGCGCCTCACACGTATCTGATTAGGCGGCATATTTTACCAAATGTCGTGTCATCGTTTATTGTTGTGGCAACAATCGGGATTGCATCTGCTATTTTAACGGAGTCTTCCTTGAGCTTTTTGGGCCTTGGTGTGCAGCCACCCGATATTACGTGGGGCGGAATGTTAAATGATGGCCGGAATTATATTGCTACGAGCTGGTGGATTGCGACATTTCCTGGACTTGCGATTACGATCACCGTTTTGGCAATTACCTTCGTCGGTGATTGGTTCCGCGATGTGCTCGACCCAAGATTAAAACAAGGAGGGGAAGGAAATGAGTGAACCGCTCCTATCTGTTAACAATCTCGTTATACAGTTTCCTGCAAGAGATAAGGACAAAATAACCGTCGTTCATGACGTATCTTTTCATGTCAATCAAGGAGAAGTCGTCGCCATTGTTGGTGAAAGCGGCAGTGGGAAAAGCATGACATCCCTCGCCATAATGGGATTGCTTAAAAGCGAGGGCGAAGTTGCAAGTGGTGCCATCCATTTTCAGGGAAGAAACTTGCTCGCCTTACCAAAAAACGAACGGCGCAAAATTAACGGGAAAGACATGACGATGATTTTCCAAGAACCAATGTCATCTCTTAACCCGATGCTCCGAATCAAGACACAAATTGCCGAAGCGTTAAAAATCCATCATCCGGAAATATCGAAAAAAGCAATTCAGGAAAAGAGCATTGATTTATTGCGCCAAGTGGAAATAAACAATGCAGAAGCTGTTGCAAATCGATTCCCCCATCAATTATCCGGGGGAATGCGGCAGCGGGTCATGATTGCGATTGCTATCGCTAATGAGCCGAAACTTCTCATTGCGGACGAACCAACAACTGCCCTAGATGTTACTATTCAAAAACAGATTTTATCATTAATCAAGAACTTAAACCGCAAAAATGAGATGGGGGTTGTTTTTATCACCCATGATTTAAGTGTCGTCGCCGATATTGCCGATCGGGTTCTCGTCATGCGCCAAGGGAAGATTGTAGAAGAAGCAACTGTCTTTGAACTGTTTGACAATCCGCAACATCCTTATACGATCCGGTTATTGAAAGCCATGCCTACACTTGAAACAGATACAGATACGATAGATTCACTTATGGATGATCCTGCACAACTTGAGAGACTAGAGGATGGCCCCTTTCAAAAAATAAGTGACACCCATTTTGTACGTAAAAAGGCAGGTGCTGACGATGAAGGCTGAGGAGCATTTACTCGAAGTAAAGGGATTAAGAAAATATTTTTCCGATCAGAAAGATGGCCCCATCTTAAAAGCGGTCGATGGGGTGAATTTTCATGTAGAATGCGGGGAAACGCTTGGAATTGTCGGTGAATCTGGCTCAGGTAAATCAACCATCGCTAAAATGATTATGCAGCTTGAAAAACCGACAGAAGGAGAAATCCTTTTTCACGGAAAAAATATAACAAGTTTAACCAATGCGGAGAAGAGAAAGCTCCAAATTATTTTCCAAGATCCATACGGTTCGCTAAATCCCCGGATGAAAGCGAAAGATATCGTTTCCGAGCCCCTCTTTATTCGTGAAAAAATGCCAAAAAGGGAACGGTATGAACAAGCTTTAAAACTTTTACAAGAAGTAGGACTTGAAAAAGAACATCTTAATCGTTATCCGCATCAATTCAGTGGCGGACAACGACAACGTCTCAGTATTGCCAGGGCGATTGCGTTAAAACCAGATTTAATCGTCTGTGATGAAGCCGTATCCGCTCTTGATGTATCGCTACAGGCGCAAATTTTACGTTTATTATCTTCGCTACAGAAGACATACGGAATTGCTTATATTTTTATTGCGCACGGTTTACCTGCTGTCCGATTAATAAGTGATCGGATTGCCATTATGTATAAAGGGGAAATCGTCGAAACCGGCACCCGTGACGAAATTTTTGAGAATCCGCAACATGATTATACGAAATCACTACTAGCTGCAGTTCCTCCCTCCCACCCGCGATTAAGGGAAGATGGATGAATCAGCTGTTACGAATTATAGGAGGAATTACTTCATGAAAAAACTGAAATGGCTCAGCATGACGATCGCTATCACACTTTTACTTTCTGCTTGTGGCTTTTCCGATCCCGATCAGGAAAGTGAAACAAGTGATAAAGACTCAGGCGATGGTTATGAATTACTTACATTTGCCAATCCTGCAGATATTACGACACTGGATCCACAAAACAATAATGTCATTACAACTTCAGCAGTACTCGTAAATATATATAGTAAACTTGTAAAAAGAGATGCTGCTGGTGAAATCGTTCCAGAGCTTGCAACAGCTTGGGAACAAGTCAATGATACGACTTGGGAGTTTACGTTGGAAGAAGGCGTAACGTTCCATAACGGAGACGACCTTACAGCAAAAGACGTGAAATTCTCATTGGAACGAGTGGCGAACGATGATACGTTACAGCAGTATTCCGTTTTTAACAAAATAGAAGAAGTAACGGTTATCGATGATTATACGGTACAGATTATTACCGAAGAACCGGATCCGCAGTTATTAAGCAGATTATCAACGGTTGCTGCGAGTATTTTCCCGGCTGCCTATTTTGAAGAAGTAGGATCAGAAGAATTTTTCAAAAATCCGATCGGTTCAGGTGCTTATAAATTTTCCAAATGGAATCGAGACAGTTATGTAGAGCTAACGAAATTCGCAAATTACTTCGAGGGTGAACCGAATTGGGAAAGCGTTCAATTTACCGTTGTACCAGAAGACTCGACCCGGGTTGCTGAACTATTAACGGATAAAGTCGATGTTGCCTTTAATATTCCAACGGCAGATATCGACCGAATAAACGACAATAAGGGAACCCATGTCAGTCTGGAACCAATCCAGCGTGTCATCCAGCTATGGCTGTCAACAGAAGATGATGCACCAACTGCTGATCCACGGGTTCGAGAAGCAATCGATCTTGCCATTGATAACCAAGTCATTATCGATGAAATTTTATTAGGTGCAGCAACACCGACAAGGACCCATGTTACTCCAGGGAACTTCGGAGCCGATGAGTCCCTTTATGATACGTATGAGTACGATCCAGACCGGGCAAAAGAGTTACTCGCAGAAGCTGGATACGAAGATGGAATTACAGTAGATATTTCAGTTAACAATTATTATACAGAGATGGCCGAAGTCGTTGGTGGAATGCTCCAGGATGTTGGAATCACAGCAAATCTAGAACTACTCGAACAAAGTCAATTTGCTAAACGCTTATTCGATGAAGACTTAGCAGAAGGTGTCTTCGTCGGGTGGGGAAATGACATGTTTGACGGCAGTGTACTCGATCTATTTAGAGAAGAAAATGTCACAAGCTATGCGAACGAAGAAGTTGACGAATTACTTGAAGCTGCGGCCTATAACATGAATGAGGAGAAACGGGCAGAACAGTATCAACAAGTTCAGCAAATATTAGCGGAAGACAGAGGAGCCGTCTACTTATTCCAATTGGAAGGCCGTTACGGTGTGAGCGACCGGCTTAACTATACACCGAGACTTGATGAGTTGTATGTAATTGATGAAATTACGTTAAATGAATAAGGGGAGGAAAATACGATGGCAGTATCCGTCACATTAATGGAAGCATACATGATTGAAACATTACTTGCATCCGGAATGGAAAAAGCTGACTTGATTCACGCAATAAAAACAGAGGATCTGGATGCGATCTTGCAGGTCGATGATTCATTCGACTATCTAGCCTTTATTAAGAAAGCGAAAGATGATTTCGAGCGAGTGGAACAAGCAATTCAGTCTGGCTACACGATTAAATTTATTTCCGTTTACGGAATCGAACGGCTATTAAATATCAAATTTGCTCTGGAGTCAGGGAAAGATTATTCGTTAGAGGATCATCAATTTCATGGAATTAAACTGAAACAAGATGAATTTACCGATTTTGAAACAATGCTCTCTCCCAATTGGAACATTACAAATAAGAAAACAACCAATACCAAAGTAACATTTGACATCATACACCAAACCCACTCCCCTTCCTAACTGGGACAGAGGGTCAGAGCATTTGTCCCACTTTTTGCAGGAGAATTGTTCGGATGAAACTAGCTGGTAACATATTTACCAGCTGGTTTTAATGGGACAATAACAGCCCCCTTTTTTCTAAATGGAGCATCATAATCCCTCCCATTGCACATTCTTATCCATTCTGATACAGCTACTCACTAGATTCATATTTATGTTTTTACATCTCCATTACACAACAATACCCGATCCCTTTCCCTTCCAATTCACCAAAAAACAACAAGATCCACCAAGTGACTTAACGAAAAAAAACTAGTAGTTGACGCTAAATAATTTTAACTGTACAATTACAGTTAACGACATTTTCTACTAGAATCCAATCTAGTAGAATCTTTAAGTACATGAGTTGTAAGCGCTATTACATAATATAGCTATTTTTACCACAAACAAACATAGCGCTAACATCATCTATTGTAATACAGGGGGAAGGGGTTGAATATTTTGTTAGAGGTATTAAATAAAATTAACGCATTCCTCTGGGGTGCGCCTAGTATGATCCTGCTAGTTGGGACAGGGCTCTTTTTAACATTTGCGTTAAAGGGACTGCAGTTCACCAAATTATGGTATGCTTTCAAACTAGCATTTACGCCTGATAAAGAGGATTCAGAAGCTGAAGGGGATGTAAGTAACTTCAAAGCTCTGATGACATCGCTCGCCGGGATGATTGGTAATGGGAATATCGCCGGAATTGCAACAGCCATTACGCTTGGAGGGCCTGGGGCGCTCTTCTGGATGTGGGTTGTTGGACTGATTGGAATGTCGACCAAGTATGCTGAAGCTGTTCTTGCGCAAATCTACCGTGTCAAAAATCCAAATGGCGAATATTCCAGTGGGCCAATGTACTATATTGAGCGCGGGCTAGGGAAAAAGTGGAAGCCACTAGCCATCGGGTTCGCATTTTTTGCGGGAATCGCAGCATTAGGAACCGGTAATGCCGTTCAGTCAAATACAATTGCTGACGTAATGGATAATAGTTTCCATGTAACGGGCTGGGTTACCGGAGTTTTACTTGTTATACTTACCGGTCTCATTATATTTGGCGGAATAAAACGAATCAGTAATGTTGCTGGAGTGTTCGTCCCTGTCTTAGCTATTTTATACATTGCGGGCTCTATGTTAATTTTAATCTTGAATTTTGATCAAATCATACCTGCATTTGGGCTAATTTTCCACCATGCGTTTACACCTGTTTCAGCGGCTGGTGGATTCACCGGATTTGTCGTCACGCAGGCAATCCAGCATGGGGTCTCGAAAGGAATATTCTCCAACGAGGCTGGTATGGGTACCGTAGCGATGATTGCAGGAAATGCCAAGACGAGCCATCCGGCCAAACAAGGCCTTGTTGCCATGACAGGTACATTCATCGTTACGATTATCGTTTGTTCGATGACAGGGCTCGTACTCGTTATTACCGGTTTCTGGGATCCATCTGGCGGATTATTGTCAGGAGTCGAGCATAATGCGAATCTTGATGGCGGCGCTTTGACTAGTGCTGCATTTGGAGCTGTTCTAGGCGTTATCGGTGAATACATCGTTTCCATTTCTGTTGTTTTCTTCGGATTTTCAACGATTATCGCCTGGTATGTCTATGGATCAAAAAGCTTTGAATACTTATTCGGCGTAAAATACGTCGGCATCTATGGTGTTCTTTTTCTAGCAGCTACATATATTGGTTCAGTAGCCGACCTTAAATTGGTCTGGGCATTTGCCGATATGGCAAACGCACTTATGATTATTCCGAACTTAATCGGTCTATTATTATTGTATAAAGTAGTTAAACAACAAACAGAAAACTATTTCGCCAATCCAATTGAAAAAGAGCAATTGCAAAAAAATGCATAGCGCTAATTTTAGGTGTAATATAGAAAATAAAAAACAAATAGAAAGAGGGATTCAAAATGAGAATCGGTATACCTAAAGAAATTAAAAATAATGAGAACAGAGTTGCCATGACACCAACAGGAGTTATTAATTTGAAGAGAGCTGGACATGAAGTATTTATCGAAACAGCTGCAGGACTTGGGTCAAGTTTCAAAGATGAAGATTATGAAAAAGCTGGCGCCACCATTGTATCTTCTGCTGAGGAAGCATGGGCTCAAGATATGGTTATGAAGGTAAAAGAACCACTTCCTGAAGAGTATACCTACTTCCGTGAAGGACTAATTCTTTTCACATACTTACACTTAGCAAATGAGCCAGAATTAACAAGGGAACTCGTCGATAAAAAAGTTGTTGCTTTAGCTTATGAAACCGTACAACTTCCAGATAACTCACTACCATTATTAACACCGATGAGTGAAGTGGCTGGTACAATGGCAACGCAACTTGGTGCTCATTATTTAGAAAAAACACAAGGCGGAAAAGGTGTTGTACTTGCTGGGGTTCCAGGTGTTAAACGCGGGAAAGTTACGGTCATCGGCGGAGGTGTAGTAGGTACAAATGCTGCGAAAATTGCTGTAGGACTTGGTGCAGAAGTTTCCATTCTTGACTTGAACCCAACTCGTCTGCGCGAGCTCCACGAAATATTTGGCAATAATGCTAACGTGCTTATTTCCAATGATGTAAACATTGAACAGGAAGTAATTGATTCTGATATTGTTGTTGGCTCCGTGCTCATCCCAGGTGCAAAAGCTCCTGTGCTTGTATCAGAAGATATGATTAAACAAATGGAAGATGGTTCTGTCATTGTAGACGTTGCAATTGACCAAGGTGGAAACTTCGAAACAAGTGACCATGCGACAACACATGCTGATCCTGTTTATACAAAACATGGGGTTATCCATTACACCGTAGCAAACATCCCAGGTGCCGTACCAAGAACAGCAACAATTGCACTATCAAACGTTACAGTTCCTTATGCGATTCAAATTGCGAATAAAGGATATAAAAAAGCGCTACTCGATAATCCTTCATTACTTAAAGGTTTGAACACTTTAGATGGTAAAGTAACCTATCAAGCGGTAGCAGAAACATTCGACTTGCCATTTGAAGATGCGATTGGATTATTGAATAAATAATGATTGAAAAGACCTTTCAGGTGATTACTCCAAAAGTTAGATTATAACTCTAACTTTTGGGGGCGGCACCTGTTCCTAGCTTGGAAAGGGTCTTTTTATTTTTTTTAGAAAGTATACTAGTGTATAACGAATTAACCTTTTCTCCGACTATCTCCCACACCAAATATTCGAGTCATGCATACTATGATTATAATTTTTAGTGAAGTTTGAAGTGTAAACTTTCTCACAATCCACATTGATATGGATAATAATAAATAGTATCATTCAAATCAGACAAATTTTTTCATTTTTCCGCAAAAACATAGATAATACTATCCAGATTGTAAAGAAATTATGGCATTCTGGATATATCATATCAGTATAAAAGGGAGGGATGATAATGGAGCTTTTCATGCTGTTTTTCATTTTCTTAATGGGCGTCATTGCTCTAGGAGTTTACTTTTTACCAACCATCATAGCTAAGATAAATAATCAACCAAACTTCCTATCTATCTTTGTATTGAACCTATTTTTAGGCTGGTCCTTGGTTGGATGGGTCATATCACTAGTTTGGGCTGTTAAAAAAGTTTAACCTGAAAAGATGCTAATATTTTACTGCACTAATACGAATACTTTTATAAAAGAACCGGGAATAAAAGCATGAAAAGTGATTCATGCTTTTTCCTTTTTATTAAAATATGACACGATTCAAAGCAACAGGAGGATTTTAATTGAAAATATACACACTGACCACAACACAGCACCTCCCCGTTCCCCAACAAAAAGCGTGGGATTTCCTGTCCAACCCTTCTCAATTAGAGAACATTACCTCAAGTGATTTATCATTTAAACCAGTCCATCCCCTTCCACAAAAACTGAAAGAAGGGATGACTTTCCGTTATCAAATCAGACCTTTCTTAGGTCTTCGCATGAACTGGCAGACGGAGATTACCCGTATTGAAGAAGGCAGCATGTTCATCGATATTCAACGCTCCGGGCCGTTTCGCTATTGGCAGCACGAGCACCGCTTGATCCAGAATACGGATGGTACAGAGATGCGTGATACAGTAAACTACGCAATGCCGTTCTCTATCTTTGGGGACATAGCACATCAATTATTTATCCGAAAGATGTTGGAAGACATATTTGAATACCGGAAACGGGCAATCGCAACCTATTTTGAAAACAACTAAGCCCCAAAAAATCCCAAGCTCATTTTAAATGAACTTGGGATTTTTAATGAAGCAATCCATTCAACCAGATCTCGTTTCAAGTGCCACTTCAGGTCCTTTTCTTCCTTTTATATAATTCCAAGCATAAATCACAAATATAATTACATAACCAATAATATCAGTTACCAGCTCGGGAACAATCAAAAGCAAGGAACCGACCCCGAGAATGATTCGAGTGATGACACCTAAATGTGTTTTAATATACCCTTCGACCGCCGCACTAATTGCAATGACAGCTATGGTCGAACTGATTGTGACAATTAGGATATCCATTACTGCGGCAAATGGAAATTCCGTTGCATTGACCGGTAATCCAGTTGGATTAATCAAAAGCATTGCGGGTTCGTAAACAAAAATGAACGGAACGATGAATCCTGCTATCGATAGTCTGAGGGAGATAAATCCGGTTCGCATCGGATCTCCTCCTGCAAGTCCTGCCCCGGCAAAGGAAGCGAGTGCTACAGGTGGAGTAATGTTTGCAAAAATACCAAAATAAAATACAAACAGGTGAGCGATTAGAACCGGAATACCAAATTCCGCAAGTGCAGGAGCAGCCATTGTCGCGGTAATAATATATGCCGGAATGGAAGGGAGGCCCATCCCTAGTACAATGGAAGCAAGCATTGTCAGAATTAACGTAAGCATGAGTGAACCTGCACCAAGGCTAGTAATAGCAGACGTCAATGTCGCTCCAAAACTTGTTAAGTTAACAACACCAATTACGACACCGACAACTCCACAAGCAATAATTGTTGATAGGGATTGTCTCGTTCCCGTTTCCAGCGCTTCGAAAATATCTTTAATCGACATTCTCGTATGTTTCCTAAACCAAGATACAATCACGGTAATTACAATTGTATAAAAGGCTGAAAATGAAACTGGAAATCCGTAGAACAGCATTGCAATTAAACATATAAGCGGAATGAGCAAATGCCATCCATTTTTCAGCACTTTTTTCAACTCGGGCAGATCTGCTTTCGGTAACCCTCTCAAGTTTGCTCGTCCTGCCCGGTAATGAACTTGCATAATACTACTCAGGAAAAATAATAGCGCTGGGATCAATGCTGCGAGGGCAATCGTTCCATACGATATCCCAGTTGTTTCCGCCATAATAAAGGCACTCGCCCCCATAACTGGTGGCAAAATCTGTCCACCAATAGAGGAACTTGCCTCAACTGCTCCAGAAAAGTTTTTATCATAACCGATCTTTTTCATTAACGGAATCGTAAAGGCTCCGGTACTAACGACGTTACCGACTGCGGATCCGTTAATTGATCCCATAAAGGCACTTGAGATAACAGCTACCTTAGCCGGTCCGCCTTGTTTATGTCCGGCTAGTGCAAGAGCAAGATCATTGAAAAACTGCCCCATCCCTGACTTTGCAAGAAATGCCCCAAACAAGATGAACAGGAAGATAAATTGGACCGAAGCACCGATTGCTGTTGAAAAAAGGCCTTCTGTTTTAATGTAAAGCTGACCAAATATATCGGATAAATCAAATGGCCTTGTCAAGAGCATCCGTGGTAACCAGTCTTGGTGGCTGAAGAAGGGATAGACAAGAAATAACATGGCCAAAATCGGCAAAATCCATCCCGTAACCCGGCGTGCTGCTTCAAAGACTAAAATGACAGTCATAATCGCCATTAGAATATCTGTCGTAGTCGCAATCCCGCCACGCGTTGTGACAATGTCGGGATATACAACAAACAAATAAACAGAGGAAGCGACACTTAGCCCGACGAGAATCCAATCATAGAATGGTATCTTTGTGCGATTTTGCTTTTTAAATGTCGGATAGAGTAGGAATACGAGAACAAGTCCACCCATTAAGTGGACATTCCGCTGTAAGAGTGTTGGGAGCGGATTAAATGTTACATATAAATGGAAGACAGCAAAAGAAATTGCGAGAAGCGATATGCCCCATAAGATTGCCTTATTATTTACTTTCCGCACATTCGATTCCAAGTCAAACTTTTCCAATACTTTCTGGACTTGCTCATTCGAGACTTCAACAGATGTTGTTGGCTGCTTTTCGTTATTCATAAAAATTCCCCCCTTATGTATTC
>NZ_JAXHDC010000015.1:0-64876 GCF_037072045.1 Oceanobacillus sp. MO10714A
TGCGCGCCCAGCAAGTTGGTGAGAGACCAATCGGAGTAAGTAGAAAGTGAACGATTTCGTGATTTTATCTTTCTATTGGAAAAATTATTATAAACCTAACATATTTCTGGCATAGATTATGATACACTAAAACAAATAAAGCAATTCTGGAGAGCAATGGGGAGCATGAATTTTTTTAAATGATACTGCCTCTTCGTTCTGAATAAGATTTCATTAAAGAAAATGAAGAACATCTACAAAATGGGGGAAAGTTCTTATCACAAATTGAAACCGTTTAGATTTGAAAAAACTACGGTGCAAGGGGGAGAGACTTGTGGAATTAATTTTTATAGCTGCTCGGTGGTCTCATATTATCGGGGGATTCTTGGCATTATTCGTGTTTTGGATTCCAATCGTTACGAGAAAAGGTAGTAAGATTCATCGACGCAGTGGCTGGATATATGTGGTTGCCATGAGCATTGTAGCCGTTTCAGCATTATATATGGGAATTTATCGTCTTGCATGGGATTCATCATTTAATGCAGAGGATGTTCCATTTTCTTGGTTTCTTATTTTCATTGCTATTTTAAGTGGTGGGGCAGTGTGGTATGGCTTACGAGTCCTTCGATATAAAACACGCAGAATCGGACATAGAAAAGTGATTGATCTATTGCTGCCGGCGCTATTACTTGTCTCTGGTATTGCGATTAGCATATATGGCTGGAAAATTGATTTTCCATTATTAAAGTTTTTCCCTATTGTAGGTGTGTTTTTGGGAGGAGCTCAACTACAATACTGGTTGTCAGCTCCGACTAGAAGATCGCATTGGATAGTAGAACATATTATAGGTATGTTAACATGCTGTATTGCTACCGTTACTGCATTTACTGTATTTGGCGCGCCGAGACTCCTTCAGGTTGAATCCGTAAGTTTGATTGTATGGGTCATCCCGATCCTTGTTTTTGTTCCGCTTATTATTGGATTTACTACCTACTATACAAATAAAATGGATGGAAAACGTTCTGTATCTTAATCGTGTGAAAATAGTATTCCTAATTCAATGTATCCAAACTTTTTTCTATGAAAATCGGTACAATTTTTCAAGACTCTATTTAAAAATAAGGGATGAATTGTCATCATTTTATGGCTCACGGGTATAATGAAGTTATTTGGCTTGCTATTATTATCATTGCTACTTCTTCAATGGAAGAAACCAATAATAAGCAGCATCCTTTTTTATGTGACTAAAATAGTGGGGATTACCCTGTTCTTTTATGGCTTCCTTAATTTCACCACTATAACATTAAGTCTGTTTCATATATTGGATTTTGATTTAGAATATATGCAGTATTGTGGAGACTGCTTTTTTGGGAACCGTTTTGGATGGTTGGTGGTATTTTTTACTTTTTTTCTGTTAAAAAAATAAAGTAACCGGAAAATAATGTGATAATGTGGAAAAGAGATGAAAAGGTAAGGCAATAAAAGGGCATCACTTATACAGCTGGCTTAATACAAATGCCCTTTTTTCTACAATCGCCTCCGATTATTAAACAATTCTCAACTAAAAATCCTAAAGAAAAAAGGAATTGCCATTACAAGAAGTGAGCCCACAACACATATAGATATAACTTTAATTAAATCCCTTTTTATGGAGTAATTATTTTTCCCCTGAAGACATAACAATAGATTTTTTGTCCACTTTGACCACTCCCTAATGCCTAATGCTATCCCACTTTGTGTGATCTCTTGCGCATGAAGCCTTAAAATTTCACGATAATTAATTACAAAAAAGCCTCTATATAATAAATTTGCACACATGTTGCAAATTTATTATATAGGAAGTTGTGACAGCGATGTCTTGATTGGGTTAAATCCATGTCCGCAGTGGACCAAAAAGATGGCACACATGGGTCAATCGGATGGATGTAATCACAAAATCTTTTAGGTACATTTTTGTTGCAATAAGTGATGCACAATAATAGTCTATAGTTTGTGTGTTTATTCTAGATCAGGAACAGGAGTTAAAAAAGCTTTGGGATCAAAAACGGAATTGAGTAAAAAAATTGAAGCATTAAAAATAAAATTGATTAGGATCAGTGAAGAAAAGGGTATGAATAATCCGTTAACCATTCAGATTAGCCAAGAATTGGATAAGTTGATTAACGAATATATGAGATTGACACAAAAGAAATAACTTTACATAAAAGACTCATGCAATATTTTTGGCTATTCTGGATTTCATGTAACTGATTTTTTTTAGGTATATATCGTTCAATACTTTTACTTAATTATTTGTAAACGTTGTTAAGGCAAGCTTTATCCTGTTTCTGAAAACTTGTTAAGGTAATTAAATGTCAAAGTTATTGGGGAATTTGTATTCAAGACTATAACTCTTACATTATCTGCAATCAAAAGAAACTCATGATTTAAACATATTGTCTCATAGTGGTGAGCTGTTAAAGAAAAAGATGTTCCAATGGTTTATGGAGCATTTAAACGGATCTGTTATTGATTATATGGAAGAATATCTAGAGGAGACGCTCTTTGAAAATTTTAATGAAGAAGCATTTCTTGCAGAGAAGCTTGCATTTACTGATGAACAGGTGCGTAAATTTAAACAAGAAGAAGATTCCTGGTCAATAGGATATGCTGCTGGAAAATGGGCGATCAGACATATAGCTATTATGGAAGAACAAAATGCAGCAGACTCCGCAATTGATGCATATTGTGAAAGGCATCAAGAATTTAGTCCAGTTAGGAAATACCTCATTGAACGTCATATGAATAGAAAAGCGTACGATAAAGCAATTTACCTGCTTGAAGAGGGGAAAAAAGTCGATAGAGATTCACCCGGACTCGTAAGAAATTATAGTTTGGAGTTAAAAAATATCTATAAGCAGACGGGAAACAATCAGGGTTATGAAAGAGAGTTATGGTCTTTAATGCTGGAATATCAAAGGGGCAATATGGATATTTTCAATGAGTTAAAGGTGCTTTATTCGGAAGAAGAGTGGGAGAAACAAAGGGAAGTTATTTTTGAAAAGATTTCTCCATATTCAGGTGTTGCAGACTTGTATGAATCAGAAGAGTTATATGACCGCTTACTGAAAATAGTATTAGAATCTCCAAATCTCTATACATTACAAGCATATGAAAAAAGTTTAAAAAAGTTATATCCCCAAGAACTTTTGAAAAAATATGAATCAGTTGTGCAAGGTATGGCAAGTCATACTTCCAACCGGAAAAGATATCAAGAGATTGTTGACATTTTAAGGAGAATGCAAAAGTATCCTGAAGGAAAGCAGAAAGTATCGTGTATCGTGAACGAGTGGCGTTCTATCTACAGCAATCGCCGGGCAATGATGGATGAATTGAGTAGATTATAATAATTGCCAGTTACTGGGGACATAAAAAATACAGCCATATAAAAATGGGTAATCATAACTTAACGTACACAATAGCGTACGTTATAATTTGGAGTGAATCAATTATAAAAGAAAGGGGGGATTGTCATGTTAAGTTTCAATCCAACAAATGCAAGAAAAAAGATTTACCCAAACTAAAAGGGGCAAATCTTCATGAAAAATTTGATGAACTAATTGAAGTGATTAAAGAAAATCCTTTTCAAAATCCACCACCTTATGAAAAATTAGTCGGTATGCCTTATTATTCCAGACGTTTGAATATTCAGCATAGACTGGTCTATAGTGTTGATGAAGAACAAAAAAAGTAACTGTTTTGTCAGTATGGTCAAATTACGAAAAAGGATTATAAAGAACTAAAAAAAGAGCGGAAACGTCAAATGTTCATGCTCTTTTTTAATGAGTGACAAAGTCCACAAACAATTGCTGGGGCTTTGCTTATATCCGAATTTATTCTAGCATTTTTACTATATCTTTTATACTTAATGTCAACATCAAATACAATCTTACCCTATAAAGATCTTATATTTTAAATTGCAATATTTTATTTCCATTTTGGTATCTCAAGTCATCTTTGGTTTATTTTTTCTCTTAAGTCCTTTATTTATATTAGGTATGAAACCGTGTTTTTGGTTCGAGGAAAGTACGTTAATCACGATTAGCATCTTGTTATTTTCGTTTGGCATATTATTGTTCATTTTCACTTGGATTCGCTTTATGATTTTATTAAGGAATGGAGAATACCGACCAGGCTTTAAATAGTTTTAATCCCTCGAATAAGCAAAACTTAGAGTTCGTTCGTGCAATTAAGTGGTTTTTATCTCTCGAATGAGCAAGATTTTAGTTTGTTCGTGCAATAAGAGGTGCTTTAATCATTCGAATAAACTAGATTGGAATTCGTTCATGCAATAAGCCTTTAACGCTCCTTTTGAGAAAATGGATTTTTCCGAGCTTACAAGATTAATTCAAGTTGTATCCAGTTAAACAGCATTTCCATATTAAATGATTAAAGCACAGATAAAGCAAATTGCCAACTTAGTGAAAAAGGGCAGATACATATCTGGCGCTGCCCCTCGATTCTATTTCCTTTTGCCGCATTATATTCTACATAAAATCGAAAAAATACCGAATCACATGGAAAAATATTGGAGCTGTATAAGTAAGACTATCAATACGGCTCAAATAACGACCTTTTAATTTCTCCCATTTCTCCTGATCATCTATCAGCAAATCTCTTTTTAATACAGAAAACGTTAAACTTCCAATAAAGCCTGCAACACTAATGAGTACACCTGAAATAATACCAAATATAGGTGTCAGCGGAGTCAAGTATGGAAAAATCAAATAAGAGATACAAGTAGTTATGATTAAGCCTGCGATGAACCCTTCCCATGAGATATAGGCATTTGCGGTGGGAACAATTTTTCGTTTGCCGATATACATAGTAGCTAGGTATTGGATGACATCATTAAGCTGTGTCAAAGTAATCAGATACAACACTAAATTACCGCCGTATACTGGAGTTGCAATTGGAAAGTAAGCAATATGACTTAAACCGAATACCATTAACATAAGTCCCCATTGGGTAAAGCTGACAGACTTCAGAAAACCGACCGTACCTTTGCCAATAATTCTCGGAAGTGGCAAAAATAAGAAGACATATATAGGGATGAATACAATAAACATGCCATACCAACCGATATAAATCCAATAAAAATGCAGTGGAATCATTAGATAGGACCATAAGAATATTCGTCTGTCAGATTTTCTCGTTTTTATCATCGAGAAGTATTCTTTCAAGGTAACTGCTGATAGAATCATAACTGCAATCAATGAAACAGTTGTGTTGAATAATGTAGCAAAACAAAAGATAACAAACATTCCCCACCATGTGTTAACACGGTATTGAATAACAGAGAAATCTTTTTCAGGCTGCAACTTTTTCACGATAAAAAAACTAATTGTTGCTAATGCAATAATGGAAAAAACAATTAATAGCAGCCAGACTGTATTCTGCACGGTAATATCACCTCAATATCTCGTAAAATATCATTTATTCATTGTACTGCAAATACGTTATAATATAAAGGTGAAGTGAGATTTTGTTCATTATGTTGTTGATGTCAAAATAACTTATTTGATTGAGAATTTAGGTGAATGATTTGGAAGAAAAACAATATGTTTACATCATGTTATCTGATACAGGAACCTTATTTACAACGATGATAAAAGCTTATACAAAAGCTCCCTATAATCATGTATCGCTTGCTTTTGACGAGGAGTTAAAAGCGATGTACAGTTTTGGTCGCAGAAATCCAAAAAACCCATTAAATGGCGGTTTTGTGAAAGAGGACATTCATACTGGCACGTACAGCAGATATCCAGAAACTACTTGTGTCATATATCGATTAGAGGTGTCTGAACGTGAGAAGGAAAAAATGAAGCGGATATTGGACGTGTTTATCAAAAATCATAACAAGTTTCATTATAATATTCTTGGTGTCATAGGGGTTTCTCTAAAGGAACCAATTGAATTCAGTAATTCCTACTTTTGTTCGCAGTTTGTAGCAGATATTCTGGATCGTTCTGGGATCCACCTTTGGAATAAACTTTCGACGATGGTCACCCCAGAGGATTTTAGGAAAAGTGACCGTTTAGAATTATTGTATGAAGGGAAATTAGCAAACTATCTTGAGCCAAACTATGGGTAATGATAGTCATACGCACCGTTGTAGTTCCCGGTGGAGATTATTTTGTATGTTATTCGTAAAAAACAGTAATAGTTTAAGTTTTTAAAAGGCTGGCAGATTCTTTTGCCAGCTTTTGGTATCGTCTGTAAATGATTTTTCCGTGTAACAGGTATCCGCAAATCGATTAAAGCATCCAATAACCATGCATTTGTCTGTTAAAGATAATCATTCGGTATTCCGTTAAAACTTATGGTATTATTCTACTTTCGCAGTCCGAATCAGTAAGCTATACCCTAGTATAATTAGTGTAACCAGTAATTCACTGTAGCAGTGGATACGATTCCAAGATCTTAAACCAACCAAACACTTTTGCTGTCATTTCTTCCTGAATAATGTAAGGTATTAAAGTGCGCTTTTAAACAAATAGGAAAGAAGGATTTTTTGAAAAAGGACTTGCCATTCTTCTTGGTATTATATTAGTAGCAGGTTGTCCAAGTAACAACACGGATGAACTTGAACAACAGGATCAAGATGTATCTATCGTTGACCCTGAAGAAAACCTTGAAGATGATTCTGATGCTGAATATACAAATGATACAGTAATGAATAATGGTGATTTGGAAGAGTTTCCAGAGTTTGATACGAAAGCAGAGTATATTGATTTAGATGCTTATCAAGGCGTTGTTGAAACGGATAACAAAGGAAACCGTATCATTTTATTTGAAGATGAAAAAGGGCATTCAGAATATAAAAGTATTTTCATCAAACATAACAACCGTTTAAAGATTGTTCAATTTAAAGGCGATGGTTTACTATACAACGGACGGGATTATAAAATAATCACCTCTGCAAAGAAAGTAGAGGGCAATGAATTAGGAAACCACCACTTGTTCTATAAAAGAAGAATAAGTGGTGGTTTTCTGTTATTCTGACTTACCTTTTTGTAAAACGACGAGTTGATCTCCTTCATCAAGCATTATTTCGCTTCTAAGCGTAATCAGCTGAATGGTATTCTTCTTTCTGATTAACAGCGGAATAGCGTCCTCAGGAAGCAAATCTAAATCTATTTTATCTTGGTGGTTCATTGGCAATGCTTGTATTTTATATCCCGTATTGATTTTCTTATTTAGTTCAGTGAATACAGCATCTTCACGAAATAAAAGGTTAGCCTTCCCTGCAAAAGGAATTTTTTTCGAATCCTGCTGCTTATAGCTCTCGCTGGTAAGCGTAAAGGTGTGATTATGTCCGAATTTTGGTGCATAGGTTTGGCTGACTAGCACATTAAATGCAGCATCTCCAGTTAAGCAAAGGATGGTTTCATATGGTGTCAGGTCTACCTCGTATTCGCTGTGCTCTGCAAGAATTTGACCGTGGTAAACAGGAATTTTCTTTTTCACGGCAGGTTGAAGCAGTGTGGCCGAAGAATCACTAATTAACACAGGTATATTTATCTTCTGTAAATAATCCGCGAGTGCAATTGAAAAACTATTGGCCCCAACTAAAAGAATACCGGGTGCAGCGTCGTTAGCGAGCCCAAGAGCCTTAGCGATTGGTCTGAGGGAAAAACCATGTGCGCAAACCGTAATAAATACAAGTGCAAAGGTTAGGGCTGTAAGCATTGCAGCACCTTCATAACCATCATTCAAGAGAATGGTCGCAAAATATCCGGAAACAGATAGTGCGACAATTCCTCGTGGCGCTATCCAGCCAATCAGGACTTTTTCAGCATTGGAAAGCTCTGTGCCGGCAGTGGAAAGCCAGATGGATAAAGGGCGTACGACAAATAACATCACAAGAACGAACCCGATAATTGGCCATGTAAACATTTCGGCAATGGTTTCACGTGTTAAAGAAGCGGTAAGTAAAATAAAAATGGTTGACGTTAATAAAACAGAAACATTTTCCACAAAGTGGCTCACGTCTTGCCCGATCGATGATATATAATGTTTCGTACGACCTATAGTTAATCCCATTACCGTTACTGCGAGCATACCTGTTTCATGCATCACAACTTCTGCCAAGGTGAAGCAAAGCAGTACAAAGGAAATGATAATAGGGGACTTTAAATATTCCGGGAATAATCCTTTGTAAATCATAAAACTAACAACCATTCCGATTACATAACCGAGAATAATAGCAATAACTGCACTCAAAAGGAAATTCAATATATAATTTGCGTGCAGGCTATCAGTCGTTAATACTTTGATGATTTCATAAGCAAATAGTGCAAGTAGCGGACCAAAGGGATCTACAATAATACCTTCCCATTTTAGTACCGCTGCCGTACGCGGTTTTAACTTTGCGTTTCTTAGCAAAGGAAGAATAACAGTTGGCCCTGTTACGATAAATAGACCACCGATTATGAATGAAATTTCAAGACTCAAGCCGGCTATAAAATGTGCAGCAATTGCTCCACCAATCCAGGCGATGAATGCACCTATTGTGACAATCCGAAAGACGGATTTGGATACGCCTTTGATTTCCCGAATATCAAGACTCGAGCTGCCTTCAAATAAAATGATCGCGACCGAGAGCGAGATCAATGGACTGTACAGGCTTCCCAAAGCTTCTTGTGGATTAAACAGGCCAAATACAGGTCCCAGCAATAAACCGGCAATTGACATGATGACAATGGATGGCCATTGAATCCTCCAAGCTAGCCATTGTGAGGAAATACCAACGACAATGATAACTGTGATACTAATTAAAACAATATTTCCCATATATCATTCTCCGATTCTTTAGATTTAGGTTAAGACATAAAGCATATAAATTTCGCACGCTTCTATATCCAGTGCAAAATTTTAAATTTGAGAGGTTCAAAATAAATTAGCACATCATAACTATGTTGCTCAATTAAGATGCAAGATATAAGTATCAATTAATTGCTTCCTTTTACTTCAAGCTTTGACGAGTAATTCAAAAAGTAGTTGGGACGGGGATACCTTTTCCTTACTATTTGATTTTGTCTTCTCTCCACTAGTATAGGTTTATCCACCTATCTAAAACAGATAGGGATAAGATATAAAACTCTTACAAGTTGTTCTCCAATTACCTTCACCATTTAGATAAAAATTCAACTGCTTTTCTTTTAAGTTCATTCGAATACCCTTTCCATGTCTTTGCTTATCATTGTTCCTCTTCCCAGTTCAAGAAAAAAGTATGTTTCAAAATCAACATATTGCTCAAATATCAGAAACAATTGATGATGAATTATTTTTGCCATTCATTTCTTCACTTTCCATAAACGACTCAGGTGAAGCTGAATCGATTCTATTGACAAGGCACTCCCACATGTTAACATATACAATATGCCAATCATCCTACAACTTTTAAAAGGAGAATACTATGATTCATAAAACGAACCGCATGTATTTAGTTGAACAGGTTGCTTCACAAATAGAGCAATTAATTGAGTCTGGACATTGGCCAGTTGGAGAAAAGATTCCACCTGAGATGGAACTGATGAATTTGTTTGATGTCAGTCGTAATACACTTAGGGAAGCAATCCGTGCCCTCGTTCATGCCGGGTTACTAGAAACGAAACAAGGTAGTGGGACGATTGTTCGCTCTGCCAATCCTCTTGGTGCAACGCTGAAACGCTACATAAAAAGATCTGCTTTACTCGAAACACTTGATGTACGCTTGGCGTTAGAAAAACAAGCGGCACAATTGGCTGCTGAACATAGAACCGCAACCGATTTATCAACGCTTGAAGCATGTATTCAATCTAGTCGCGAGGCAGCTGAAAACGGTGACTATGAACAATTTATTGCCTCAGACATTCGCTTTCATCAGACGATTGTACAGGCTTCAGCTAATCAGTTACTGATTGATTTATACGAACCGATGGTGGAAATTGTATATTCTTTTGTTCAGGATTTAATGGCGATGGACGCTCCTTTTAAGTATGAAGAAGAACTTCATCTTGAGTTATTTAGGGCTATCCGTAACCAGGATAAGGTGGAAGCAGCATCATATATGGAAGATTATATGAAAATACTGAGAGAGAATATAATGAAATTGATGGAGGATTAACTAAATGAATAATGATGGAATATCATCTACCTTAAACAACAGTACAAAAAATAGTTGGTTGTTACTAATTGGCGTGATTTTAGTTGGCGCCAATTTAAGGGTTCCTTTAACTTCTGTTGGAGCGCTTATCTCTTTTATACGAGATGACCTAGCTATAAGTAATGCCCTCGCTGGGTTTATTACGACATTACCTTTACTTGCATTTGCACTTATATCTCCATTTGCTCCGAAAATAGCAAACCGTATCGGTATGGAATGGACAATTATGTTATCGCTCGTCGTACTCATAATTGGTATTATAATTCGATCACTTTCAGGAATCGGCTTTTTATTTACTGGTACACTTTTCATAGGGCTAGCTATTGCAATTGGGAATGTGCTCATTCCGGGAATTGTGAAGATGAATTTTCCGCTTAAAATAGGTCTGATGACTGGTATATATGCTATATTTATGAACATTTTCGGCGCACTCGGTTCCGGTCTTAGTGTTCCCATTGCTTCAATCGGTAACTTTGGATGGCAAGGTGCGCTTGGGGTATGGGGAGCCTTGACAATGGTATCCTTGTTAATTTGGCTACCGCAGCTCAGCAAGCGGCGGAATCAGAAAACGAATGTGAAAACAGAGAAGAAAGAAAAAAGTAATCTATGGCGTTCTCCGCTCGCATGGAAGATTACAATATTTATGGGTGGGCAATCGTTAACTTTCTATACATTAATCACATGGTTGCCGGATATATTGCATTCAAACGGTTATAATTTAAACAGTGCTGGATGGATGGTATTTCTTATGCAGTTTGCTCTTATCCCTTTTACTTTTATTATTCCTGTTATTGCAGAGAAAATGAAGAATCAAGTTGGTTTAAGTGTGGCAACAGCCTTACTATTTATGATTGGTTTTGCAGGGTTACTGCAAGGAAGCCCTGCACTTGTTCCAGTATGGGTCATTCTTCTCGGAATTGCTGGCGGAAGTGCTTTTAGTTTGTCAATGATGTTTTTTACACTAAGAACAAAAGATGGAAAAGAAGCAGCAGAATTATCAGGGATGGCGCAGTCTTTCGGTTATCTTTTAGCGGCAGTTGGCCCTGTATTAGTTGGTGCGTTGCAAGATATAACTGGCGGATGGACAATCCCCCTTTTCTTACTTATTCTCCTATCTGTTGTTTTACTAATTGTTGGCATCGCATCAGGGAGAGAAGGACAAGTTACAGACGGGATAGAACTATACCCAGCTAAAGCAGTTGTAAAGCAATAAAGAAATGGTGCTCGCTCCTATGTTTGGAGTCATCAGATATGCCGGACAAAGAGAGCTTGTAAGGATCCCCCACTGAATGAAGTATCACTTTATTAATGAAAAATGATATTGTTCCTTTAATAAAAGAAAATATAGAGGGATTCTTAAGAAGGTAAAAAACACTTTCCTAAGAATCCCTTCAATTAATGCTGGAC
Organism: Oceanobacillus sp. MO10714A; assembly: GCF_037072045.1. Taxonomy (NCBI): domain Bacteria; kingdom Bacillati; phylum Bacillota; class Bacilli; order Caryophanales; family Bacillaceae; genus Oceanobacillus; species Oceanobacillus sp. MO10714A. The sequence goes on from NZ_JAXHDC010000015.1 coordinate 11,576, forward strand.
ACTTTATTTCTAAAAAAGAAACATAATATACATACTCCTTCATACTATATCCTGGAGGTGAAGAAATGGCGAGAGTAGCTTACCGGGAAGCGGACGTTGATTTAATGGCAAGGATGATGAGAGCAGAAGCTGAAGGTGAAGGTGTTCAAGGAATGCTATATGTCGGAAACGTAATTGTTAACCGTGCTGTAGCAGATTGTTTAGATTTTAGTGATTTGAGAACGATTGAAGATGTCATATTTCAAGTACAAGGGGGAAATTTCTCTTTTGAAGCGGTTCAAAAAGGCAATGTATTTTATCAAAGGGCGAGGGAAAAAGAAAAAAGATTAGCAAGACGGAATTTGGAATCATGGAGGGATCATCCCGCGCAATTTGCTCTGTGGTACTTTAATCCATTTGGTCCGTGTCCACCAACATGGTACGGTCAGCCTTTTACTGGTCAATTCAAACTGCATTGTTTTTATGAACCAGAGGCTGGAACATGTGATAGTGTTTATATGGGTTAGGAGTTTGCGGGCTTTGATTGAAGTTTGTTGCTGTTTAGTACCAACACACAATTTTTAAGAAAAAGGTACTGGTAGCCAATAATATTCATTCACTATAACCATGTGGAAAAATTCAACTTGAAACTAAGCATACCAAAACGCAGCCAACTTTGTTTTGATGTACTTTTATTCCATGAAATAACGAGGGGAACTTTCGGTTGAGGGAGTTCCCTATTTTAATGGAAATTTCCATAGCGGCACTCCAAGGTGAGCTAAGGGGATAGCGCTGTTTTCCTCTTCATTTTAGCAAGAGGAAAAATCATCTGTAATAGTATGAAAGCAAGGAGGCTATAACGTGTGTGCAAGTAAAAATAGAATTTCTTCGCATTGTCTCTGGATTGGAATTAGCGCTGATGAAGATTAAATTAAATTTTGCTTCTCGACTCCTGAATAAAGCAGTATAATCGTCTCAACAAAGAAGCAAATGTTAAGGAGATGAAACATGATTTCATATGTATTCATGGGATTGTTGACTGTTATCGGTTTAAGTGCAGCTCTTTTGTTACGAAAGTATCATGAAATTACAAAAAGAATCGGCATGGTATCCTGGGTATCATTAAGTGCATATTTCTTTATGGAATACATTGTTATCCGGGCTGCTGAAGCACCGTATAATTTGTTGAGACAGCCGATGAGTGATCTAGGTGTCACTTCTTGTGGAACAGGGACATATGAACTTGCAACTTATGAAATTTGTTCCCCTTATCATTCGTTAATGAATTGGACTTTTACGCTTACCGGAATTGTTACATTTGCCGGTGCTATTTTCTTGCAGCAATGTTGGCCAAATAAACGAGGTATAAGAGCAGCAACAGTCTTACTCGTCATATTCGGGCTTAGTTATGCGATCTCAGGTATTTTTCCCGCCGACTTAAATTTTCTGATTCATACATTTGCTTCATTACCGGGAATGTTTGTTCAAATACCTGCTTTGATTTTAATCGGGGTTGCAATCAAAACGGTTATGCCGACATTATCAAAATGGACCTTCTTCTGTGTGTTTCTGTCAACCGTCAGTCTTATCCTGATATTCTTTCAGCCCCTATTTAATGATCTACCGGGCGGGCTGTTGCAAAGATTTCTCTATGGTTCCGTCTGGTTATGGATGACTGTAACTGGAATAGTACTTTGGAAAAAGGAATAAATTAAAAATCCGGATTAAGTGTTAAAGCTAGGCATATCAGCACTCTCTTGTAAATGAATTAACTTTCTGCCGCAAAAAAGTCCTCCAGCTACCACCCTGAAGGATAACCTGGCTAAAATTATCCCTGTTATTTTATCCTTTCGCACCTGTGTAATTAGAAATTAGAACCTCCATCTATTCGTAAAAATGTTCAATATTTGTTACGATCATATAGGAAGTATTTGTGATATTTTCAGTTATATGGTTCGCTACGGATGCTTGTGAGTGGCTTTATGTTTAGATGGCTTGAAAAGTTAAAAAAGGTAGAAGGATAGTGGTAACTTTGGTGAGGCAGAGGGATCTTTTTATGGCTTTTTTTCGGGCAGGCATGCTCGGATATGGTGGTGGATTGTCGGCCATTCCACTGATGCAAAGGGAAGTGGTTACGAAATTTGAATGGATGACAGATGAAGAATTTGCAGATGTATTAGCACTTGCCAATACATTGCCAGGCCCCATTAATACGAAAATTGCCGGGTATATCGGCTGGAAGATCGATCGGTGGCGCGGAATGTTGAATGCACTCCTTGCGACAATTTTACCGACATTAGTTTTAATGATCTTATTGTTAACGGTTTTAAATACTTATAAGGACCGTCCATGGGTACAAGGAATGGCCAAAGGTGTTATTCCTGTTGCCGGTGTGATGATTGGTGTGTTGGCCTGGGATTTTCTCAGGCTTTCCAAGAAACTGATGGGGTGGTTGCCGACTGTGATGCTAACGATTATCAGTTTAGTCGTCATGCAAATGCTCGGTATTCATCCGGCCATTTTAATATTGATTCTCATTATTTCCGCATTGCTTTCCAGAGAAAAAAAAGAAAGGCGAGTTGATGGGAATTGATATACTGGGAAATTTTTAAAGCAAACTTTATCGCGAATATATTAGGATATGGTGGGGGTCCAGCGACCATACCATTATTGGAACATGAAGTGGTTCATAAATATGAATGGTTTACGGTGAGCGAATTTAGTGAAATGGTGGCATTAGGGAATGGTTTACCAGGTCCTATTGCGACTAAGCTTTCAGGCTACATCGGATTTGAAATGGGTGGTGTGTTAGGATCTTTTATTGGTGTCTTTGCAGCTGTCGCACCCTCGATGATTTTAATGATTGCATTGCTTGGTTTGTTGTTAAAATTTAAAGACTCCCCGAAAGTGAAGCGGTTGACACAATATATTCGCCCGACAATTGCTGTTTTGTTAGGTGTAATGACCTTTAACTTTTTCATGAATGCTTATGAGACATCGGGGATCTTTCATACTGTCATTATTGCTGTCTTAAGTTTTTTTGCCCTTGAGCGATTTAGGATTAGTCCTGTGTTAGTTGTTTTAGGAGCACTTATTTATGGAGCAGTGTTAATTGGGTAATGACTTATAAGAGATGTTGTTAGAATTTCAGGTAAAAGACGTGAGATTAACATTTTCTCTCGTCTTTTTCTTTTTTTCTGTTTCAATTAAATTCGTAAAGAGATGCGAAGTTTGTTACGATTGAATAGGAAGTATTCAGAGCTGAGTTTTAAAAATCCTAGGAACAACGAAAACTAATATTAGCTAAGAAACCGTTGATATACAGAACTGGCGAAAGAAGGGTAAGGATGAAAATCAAGAAATTTTTATTACTTTTTGTATTACTTGTTTTCCTAGCAGCTTGCGGAGACAAGATAGAAACAAATATGTCTGAACCGATGGTTGATTTTGAATTTATAACACAAGATGAGGAAGTATTAAACTTGGACGATCTTCAAGATGAGTGGTGGGTAGCAAATTTCATGTATACGAATTGTCGAATAGTTTGTCCAAGAACAACAGCTAACATGGCGGCCGTCCAACAGAAATTGAAAGAGGATGGTCTGAGCCCCCAATTCGTCTCGTTTAGTGTTGATCCAGCACACGATACTCCGGAGGTATTGAAAGAATATGCCGAAGGGTATGATGCAGATTTAGAAACGTGGAGCTTTTTAACAGGCTATGATTTTGAAACGATTCAAGAAATATCGGAGAATACGTTTAAAACTGTGTTGGAAGAAGGAGTAGTGGGACAAAGGGCACATGGAATTTACTTTTACTTAATTGATCCTGACGGGAACATTGTAAAAAAATATGATGGCATGAGCGAGGCGGAACTTGATCTACTTGTTAACGATTTAAAGACGGTATTATAGAAGGGAACGTCAATCGATCCTAAACTGTGAAAAACACCTTCGAATGGATTATACCCATTTCGAAGGTGTTTTTTAATGCAAGTACTTAAGATTGTTTATTAGACACTTCTTCCGGTTCTTCTAAATTATCCGTAGCTTCATCTTTCTTTTCGTCCCCACTAACTAATTCATTGGCCGAATTTTTAAACTCTGAGAGAGTTTCTCCGGCCGCCTTGCCGATTTCAGGTAGTTTTTTTGGACCGAAAATAATCAAAGCTAGAACTACAATAAGAATTAAACCTGGAATTCCAATGTTAGCTATCCCCATAGCAATTCACCTACTTTTCGTCTATGCCATTTTGTGTGTGTTTGTTTTCTTTTCAGCGAGTAAACCTCCGTTTTTGAGGTATTTCTCTACACCTTCAGCGGCACGATAAGCTAAAGCTCCGATTGTTCCGGTCGGGTGATAATCGGAAAAGTGTGGAAATGCAGATCCACCTGTGACAAATAGGTTTTCCATATCCCACATTTGCAAGTAATTATTAACGGCAGATGTTTCTGGATCGGCACCCATTGCTACTCCACCAGCATAATGTCCACCGCTGTAGATATGGTCGAACTCTTCTGGAACTTCATCTTCATCGATGATATCTGCGCCCATTTCTTCCATGATCTTTCTAGTTACTTCGATACCGTACTTCGCAATATTAATATCTTGATCTGTTAATTTATTTGTTATACGTAGTAACGGATCACCAAATGCATCTTTATAGGTCGGATCTAAGTCTGTATAATTGTGCCACCATGGCATAACTCCTGGTACAAACCAAACATGCAGCATACTGTTTGCATATTTGACAGAGTTGTCCTTGAATTCTGCACCCCAGCTAGGAGTATCACTTGGTACGGCTAGACTTTGGATTGGACCCAATCCATACTGTCTAATTTCCGGGTGTCCACCATGTATGAAGTTTTTACCCTCAGGGTCAATATGCTCTACTGTAAAGTCTCTTAATGTTGCACCAAGAGCCCCTGCTCCACCATACATATTGAATTTCTTGTCATTGAAAAAGCCCCGAACACCGAGGAAAGTATTATTAAATTGGCCGACAAAGTTTCTTCCAATTACACCTTCTCGTTTTTTTGGATTATAAGGCTTGCCGATTTCGGAAAGTAGTAGTAAGCGTGTATTTGTAAAAGTAAATCCACCTAAAACAACTACATCCGCGGGCTGTTCGTATTCAAGTCCTGTTTTCATATCTACATACATGATCCCAGTAGCCTTTTTACCATTATGTAGCACACGACGGGCATAAGAATGAGGGCGAAGCTCGTAGTTACCTGTTTTTTGTGCTGTAGGAATAACGGTAACGACAGGATCCGATTTTGCCCCGAAATCACACCCGAAGTGAGAGCAGTAGGAACAAAATTGGCACTGGCTCAGTTTTTCCCCATCTGGGTTTTCATAAGCTTCACTCATATTACCTGCAGGAATCATATATGGATGGTACCCGAGATTCTCTGCTGCCTCTTTAAATAAATTGATTGCCGGTGAACTTTTAAGTGGCGGGTTAGGATAAGGGTTCGAACGGGGTGGTCCGAGTGGATCCTCTTCTCCTGATGTTCCAGCTGTTTTTTCAAACCGGTCATAGTACTTTTCAAATTCATCATAAGTGATGCCCCAGTCTTGCAAAGTCATTCCTTCTGGTATTTTGTCTTTACCGAATTTCTCAACGGTTTTCGTATACACTTCAAAGTCAAATGGATTATTACGGAACGTACAGCCTGCCCAGTGCGCACTACCTCCACCTACATCGTTACCAACCATCATTTCAGCTTGTGTTCGGACTGGCTGGGCTTCTTCATCCATTTCACTACGAGAAGTAATGGTTTCTTTTGATAAATCTTGCATCATATCATAACGCTGTGTAAATCTGAGTTCATCTTTACTTCCAAGATAATCGTTGACTGTTTTTTCTTTTCCTCGTTCTAGTCCAACGACTTTATAGCCAGCTTTGGCAAGCTCGGCGGATACAATACCACCTGACCAACCTGTACCAACTACAACTACGTCTACTTTATCCAGTTTTATTGCCATGAAATCTTCCTCCTGTTGTGTTTAAACTTATGATTGTTGGTAATCGTTCAATCCCATTGGTTCCATTTTGACAAATTCTTCTTCCTCGATAATATCGATGAAGCCTGGACGTGGACCTGGATAATCTACCATTCTCCAGCCATCCATGTTTTTATTTCCGCCATAGAGAGGATCCGCAAATACACCTTCGATTGTCATTTTTCGGAGTAAACTAAAGAAATGTTGTGAACCTACACCAGTCAGTTCAACCTCTCCATTATCAAATAGTTGTAATATCTCGTCTTGTTGCTCGCCATCAAGGTTACTGAATTTATCATCGAACTTATCTTCACTTACTACATCCAATTTTCTTAGGCCTTCGATAATGATTTGACCTCTGTTTAGAGGTGTTTCATAACGCATCACTTCATCATCATCAGTATCACCATTGACCTTAAATGGATTTTGCATATACTCTTTCGCGTTCGTTCCCCATGAGCCTGCTAATTGCTTGTCAATGAAATATGGTACGCCTAACGCGACCGCACCTGGGCCATTGTCATCTTCCGGGTAGATACGCTCTACTGCTGCTCGCAGAATTACAAAGTCCTCAAAGCGATCAAAAAACATGCGCGCTTCTTGGAAATCGCTTGCTGATTCTGTTGTAGTTTGCGGTGTTTCTGACTCCTCCTTTAGAAACGGATTCGTTAGTATTCCCCCAAGGATAGATCCACCTACAACACCACCAGTAAATATCCCAGCATTTTTCATGAATATCCGGCGGTTCATTGTTTTTTTATTATTAGAGTTTTCATTAGCCAAGATAGTCCCTCCTTAAAATTAGATATATGTACTAAAAAAAGCAGTACAGTTGAATATTATACGCTTTTCTAACTTTAATGTCTACAATCTAAATGAAACTAAAGACTTGCTTATATTTGGGTAATCCTTCAAGTGTAATGTGTGGAAGATTAGAATAAAAAATGGTCCTATTTACTTAGTTATCAGTCTACCCGCAATCTAGCGTTTTAAACCAATTTTTTTAAATGAATTATGAAGTATTATTTTATCACGTATTAACGGTCTTACCCCCACTGAATGAGTTTCACTTTATAACCCCTCCTTCCACTTCATTCCTTGCAAATCAAGAAGGATGGTATAAAATTAGATAAGAAAGTAAGTGAAGTAAATAGAAAAAGTAGAAGAACAGGTGTATTTCTGCATAAGAAATACACCTGTTCAATCAGATTTTTATTTTCAGTTGTAAAATGGGAGGGTGAATGCATATGAAGAAAAAGGTAATCGTTTATGATCGAATTGAAGAACCAGTACTTAGCGCATTACAAGAAGAATTTGATGTACGAATATTTAAAGAACGTGATGCGCATGATAATCCTGAATTCTTATCATTCCTCCAAGAGGCAGAGGGGGTTATTGGGCTGGGTTTTCCTGGCCAGAGTGACATCCTTGATAAAGCACCAAATTTAAAAATCATTAGTAACGTGTCTGTCGGTTACAATAATTTAGATACCGAAGAATTAACAAAGCGGAACATCATGGGAACGAACACGCCAGATGTATTAACAGACACTGTAGCTGATATGGCAATGGGCTTAATGCTTTCAACCGCCAGAAGAATGCCCGAACTTGACCAATATGTAAAACAAGGAAAATGGAAAGAAGCTGTTACCACAGAATTATTCGGCGTAGATGTTCATCATAAAAAGCTCGGAATAATCGGGATGGGCCGGATTGGTAAAGCTATTGCACAACGAGCTCATTTAGGGTTTAATATGGATATACTGTATCATAGCCGCACGCCGAAACCAGATGCAGAGGAACGGTTTAATGCAACATACATGAATCTCGAGAGTCTGCTTAGGAATTCTGATTACATATGCCTTATTACCCCTCTAACAGATGAAACAAGGGGGATGATTGGCAAAAAAGAATTTCAATTAATGAAGCGATCCGCAATTTTTATTAATGTATCCCGGGGAAGTACGGTTGTGGAAGCAGATTTGATCGAAGCACTGAAAAATAAAGAGATAGCAGCCGCAGGGCTAGATGTATACGTACAAGAACCAGTAAATCCAGATAACAAGTTATTAAAAATGAAAAATGTCGTGACATTACCGCATATTGGATCGGCTACGGCTGAAACAGAAAATAAAATGGCAGCATTAGCAGCTGAAAATTTAAGAGCAGGATTGAACGGTGAAAAACCAGGAAATCTTGTAAATCCAGAGGTATGGAAGAAGGAGTAAGAAAATGGCAGAGCAACTAAGATTAAGAGCATATGAAGAAGATGATATTAATTTTTTACACAAGTTAGTGAATGATCCCGCAATTATGTCCTATTGGTTTGAAGAAGCTTATTATTCAAAGTCTAGACTAAAAGAAATATTTGAAAAAGAGCAGCAAGATAGCAATACGCGCAGCTTTATTTTAACAAATGGCGAACAAGCACTTGGTCTTGTTCAATTATTTGATATTGATTTTATCCATCGTCATGCTGAATATGCGATTATGATTGATCCCGCTGCTCAAGGAAATGGTTATGCAGCTAAAGCAACAAATTTAGCATCTGATTACGCATTTAAAGTGTTGAATCTACACAAATTATTTTTATATGTGGATGAAGTTAATGAAAAAGCCGTGCATGTTTATAAAAAATGTGGCTATAAATATGTTGCTACGTTGGAAGAAGCGTACTTTGTTAATGGAATTTATCATAATGCTGTCTTGATGAATATTTTCAAGCGGGATTATCTTGGGTTGAATTAATTTTTTTATGTCTGAAAAGAATAGAGAAACTTGTGAAACAGTTGATATTCATGCTGTAATTAGGGTATACTTTATATAGAAAGACATATAATAAAAAGACCGCAGATGCTGGTAACATCTACGGTCACAATAAACTGAAACCCCGTCAAGAGGGGTAGGTAGCGATACGGGAAATAATCCCTCACTCACCTGCTAAAGTTCATGAGGGATTATTTCTTATTGCTTTCGGACATGATGAACGCTACTAACATCCCAAAGGATATCATTAGCGCTAACACGCTTTCAAAAGCCATAGGCAACACCTCCCAACTGGGGAAGTCTCCCGCCGAAAACGAATCGACAAGGCGACAAGTGCTACCATAACCCCTCATGTGAAGCTCAGTTTATTGATGAGTTTAGTATATCATAAGAACGAATGAAGTTCTCTGAGACAGAGTTATTGTGTAAAGCAATAGCTCTATTTTGTATACTGTTATCTAGTAAGGATGCTTAAGAAACCTGAGTACGAGGCTGTTTAAATGAAAATAAAATAAAACCCGGTATTTTTATGAACATTATGGTGCGAAGCTAGTTGAAATGAAACAGATAAAACTTGCCGGAAAAACGTTGAGTGAGTTGATATATGTATGGGATAATGTAGACAAGGTGATAGAGAAAATAAATTCCTAATGAGAAGCAGATTCTAAATCGTTCAGCAAACGAGCCATATGTGAAACTTTTGAGGGCGAACATTCGTAATGATACGAGGAGGGATAACCGTGAAACTTCTACTCTATGTTTTATTGCTTGGCTTCATTTTATTTTTAAACTTAGGACTTTATTTACCATCCTTACTGTCAGTTGATGAGGAAGACATAGGAAAAAAATAATCTAGCTTAGTATGCATATTATCGTGCTCAGAGTTCTGGAGGGATAGTGTGAAAGATAGTTTAATTGTGGTGTTATCCATCGTGGTAGTCACTTATATTATTTATAAAAACAGAATTAAATTAAAGGAACTTACAAAATTTCAAATTCTAGGAACGGGATTTACCTATCTTGCTGTTGCTTGTATAGGGGGATTTATTATATATTACGGTGGAAATTGGGTTGCAGGGAAAATGCCGAATTTGTTTTTTAAATATATAATTTTTCTAGTAGTCATTTGTATAACGCTATATTTATGTGTAAGTGTGTTGCACAAATTATTACGGAAGATTACGAATGGGAAACTGCCTACAAACAATCATGATTGCTAAAGCTAACAGTATCATTGGTTAAGCTGGATTAAGCTCCGACTGTTTTTAATAAATAGCAGCAAATATAAAACGAGATAGGTGAATTAATTGAGTATAAAAATAAATAACGAACTTGAAATGAGGTCGTTGAATGAAACAGATTTAAAGGCCTTGTGGGTATTAGCATATAAAGAGTCAAATCCGGAATGGAAAAAATGGGATGCCCCTTATTATGACCACGCGGCGGTAACATATGATGCTTTTTTGAAAGAAATGAAATCATCTCTAGTACACCAGGATAATCGCTGGGGCTTGTTTGTTAACGGAGAGTTGATCGGTACCGTGTCCTATTATTGGGAGCATAAGCCTTCAAATTGGCTTGAAACGGGTATTGTTATTTATAACCCCGATTATTGGAATGGCGGATACGGAACCATCTTTTTTAAAACGTGGGTCGATCATTTGTTCAACACTTTACCATTAGTTAGAGTGGGCTTCGCTACGTGGTCCGGGAACGAGCGTATGATGCGGTTAGGCGAGAAATTGGGAATGCGTTTGGAAGGAAGACTGAGAAAGTGTCGGTTTTACAATGGCAGATATTATGACTCTATCCGAATGGGAATATTAAGAGAAGAATGGGAGCGGTTATTCTTGCAATAATCATTATTTGCTTCGTGCCAAAAAAGCCTATACGGAATCAGACGAGTGCAAATTGTTTTTTGAAGAAGCATTAATATAATTATAGTAAGATCATAAACTATTAAAAAAAGAAAGACATGAGCATTCTAATATCTAAAGCCCAAGATGGAAATTAACTTCAGACGGGCTTTTTCTTTCGCTCTTATGTTTTACTGAACGGGTCTTAAGGACAATTTATATGCATCATCAAATACTCGCTGACTTATCTACCTTCTTTTAAAAACAAACTTTACTTCATCACTCACCGAATAATTTAATCTTTTCATCGAACTTTCATAATTGTTGTGTATGCTTAAGTAGAGAACAATGGTATAAAGGAGAAAAGCTATTGGCGCTAATAAGTAAATTAATACCTATAGGTGTATTTGCTCTGAGTTTTGCAGGGGGTATTCTTTTCTTTTATATAACGAGTGATTTATCTAAAAACAATAAAAAAATACATATCGAACAGATGGTTTCAGAGTTGATAAATGTTGTCATCTTTATTTGGATCGGGAAAATTTTAACGAATCTGAAGCTGTTCATCCAAGATCCTTTGGCAGTGCTTGCTTACCCGAGTGATTCTAAAGCATTTTATCTCGCTATTCTAATCAGTGGGATTATCCTGTTTATAAAAGTAAAGAGGGGAAAAATAAATGCTGTCCCATTTATGAAATCATTTATTCCTGTAATTTTAGTCGCATCTTTTTTGTATGAATTTATTTACCTCGTTTGGCTTCAAACTGGAGGTACAATTGGATACTTTATTTTAATCACCTTGCTTCTTATCTTATATTACATCGTACATGATCAATTACCTGACAAGCTGCTGTTCATCATGTTACTGGTAGTTTGGTCTGTTGGAGTGTTCATTCTTTATTCGATACAACCATTTGTTACCGTGTTCGGTTATATAATAGCACCTTGGTTTGTTTGGTTATTTTTTACAATAAATATCGTTATTATTTTAAGAAAGAGGGATCGTCGTGGGCGGAATTGAAGCAGATACGCTATTGATTGCGGGTACATTTCTTGCGGTTGGTGCAGGGGCGTTATCATTCTTATCTCCTTGTGTACTTCCAATTTTTCCAGCGTACCTGTCCTACATAACAGGGATCAGTGTGAAAGAGTTACAAAGAAGTAAAAATACAAAAATCAGAAAAGAAATCCTTAGTCATTCTTTAATCTTTCTAATTGCCGTATCGCTTGTCTTCATTAGCCTTGGAGCAAGTGCGTCATTGTTTGGACAGTGGGTGCAGGGATTGCTGATAGGAGATTCAGGGTTGTTTATTCAGCGGATTGCGGGCATCCTAATCATGTTCATGGGGCTCTTTGTTGGAGGTTGGATTACAATTCCAAGCTTGATGAAGGAAAGGCGTTTTCAATATACGAAAAAGCGGGCGAATTACATTGGAACATTTTTAATAGGTCTTGGATTTGCGGCTGGATGGACGCCATGTATTGGACCGATTTTCGGATCTATTTTACTACTAGCAGCTAGCAATCCCGGACAAGGCATTTTCTACACGGTGATGTACGTTGTCGGCTTTTCGTTGCCGTTTCTTGTCTTAAGCTTTTACCTCGGTTCCACAAGATGGATTGTTCGCCATAGTGGCATCATTATGAAGGTCGGTGCGGTCGTCATGATTCTCATGGGACTCGTATTGTTCTTAGGACTGATGCCGCAAATTACTGGTTTCTTACTTGATATTGTTGATGATACATGGTTATCAAGACTAGGATAATATTAGGAGGCTTTTGGGATGAAAAAGTTAATTCTTATTGTTGTATTTGTTCTCATGTTTGGCTGGACGGTCTATGAATTTATCGGAGATTCTGATACGGCAACTGTAGAGGAGAATGATGTGGATGAGTCTGAAATAGAAACAAGCGGTGAAGAAGGTGCGAGTGTGTCCAGCGATATCGCAGTAAATGGGAGTGCTGGGGAGGGTGAGGAAGGGCTAGATTTCGGTGATATGGCACCTGACGTGAAATTGAAGACAATGGACGGGGAAGAGGTGCAGTTATCTGATTTCCGCGGGGAACGTGTCATGCTGAATTTCTGGGGAACCTGGTGCCCGCCTTGCCGTGCGGAAATGCCGGATATGGAGAAGTTCCATCAGAATACAGATATAAAAATTATTGCAGTTAATTTAATTGAAACAGAGACGAGCCTTGATGATGTTCATCAGTTTATCGATGATTATGGACTCACCTTTTCTGTTTATACCGATGAAGGGAATGCTGCTGCGGAGGTGTATCGCGTTCAGCCGATCCCAACTTCTTATTTGATCAATTCGGACGGTACGATTCATAATAAAGCCTTGGGTGCTTTGAATTATGAATTGATGATACAGGAGTTCGAAAAGATGAAATAACAGTTTTTTCCTTACAATATATATAGAGGTGTCAGAGGCTGAAACAAAAGAAACTATTGAACGACATAATGGAGATATTGGTTAGAAGGAAGGGAAAGATACAAATACATTCGGGTTAACATTGCCGCTAGAAGATGCCTAATCAAATAGCTTCAGGTAGGATAAATGGTGAGTAGAAGAAGGAGCCATACAGCTTTTGTGTTGTATGGCTTTTAGTAGTTCTAAATTATAAAATAGGCAACAATGGATAGGCAAATAGAAGTGATGCCTATTGCAATGAATGGTTTTAATGCTTTTGTCCGTAAATCTCTCAGGCTTACATTCAACCCAAGGCCAACCATGGCTGCTGTCAAGATCCAGGTTGTTGCAGTACTCACGCCTTCTAAAAGCTTCACAGGAACAGGGAAGATGCTACCGAGTACATAGCTACCTAACATACTCATTAAAATAAATCCGAGCAAGAACCAAGGGAATTCTATCTTTTCCCGTGTCCGCTCCCCATTACGTTTGAATTTAAGAAAATAGATAAGAAGAAAGCAGAACGGTACCAGTAGGAATACTCGACCCAATTTCGCCAGTAGTGCCATAGCCAATGCTTCTTCTCCAGCTGGCTCTGCCGCGATTGCAACATGGGCAAGCTCATGTAAGCTGATTCCCGACCAGATTCCATAATCAATTGCAGTGAGTGGTAATAATGGCTTAATTAATGTATATCCAATTGCGAAAATCGTTCCCATTAATGCAATAATACCGACGCTGATTGCCGTGTCTTCCTCCTTTGTTTTTATTATTGGCGCGACCGCAGCAATGGCAGCAGCTCCACAAATCCCAGTTCCCACCCCAAGTAAAAATGAAATATTTTGATCTGCTTTCCACGCTTTCGCTAGCAACATCATGAGACCAATTGCAAAGGCTATAACAATCGCGTCACGCAAGAGCAATCCAATGCCATCTTGGAATATGGTATTAATATTTAATTTCAGTCCATATAAAATGATAGCGAAACGTAGGAGCTTCTTCGTAGAAAATGTAATACCTGCCCGCAATATTTCCGGATAACCAAATAGTTGCCGGTAAAGAACAGCGATAATGATTGCACAAGCCAATTGGCCAACGGGCTGAAATCCTGGTACGAGTGCCAATAAATAGCCGAGTAAAGCAATAAAAAAGGTAAATGCGATACCAGCTAACCAATAAGGAAATGATTTTGCATTGTTCGTCATGGAACCCCTCCTTTTCTTAGCATAGCTAAGAAAAGTTCATAAGAAAAATAAAATATAGTAATGATTAACATAAGTAATTAGTTATAATAAAGAAAAATGAATAGGTAAGGAGGCGAGATGATGGATAAACATTTACAACTATTTATAACCGTTGCTGAAAAGAAAAGCTTTTCTAAAGCGGCAGAAGAACATTACATGACACAACCTGCTGTGAGTCAATATATCCGTGCATTAGAAGATCAAATCGGCATGCGTTTAATGGAAAGGACGAACAAATACGTTCATTTAAATAAAGCAGGTGAGATTGTCTATCATTATGGAAAGGAAATTTTAGGTTTATATACAACGATGCAGAACCTAGTGGACGATTTAACGAATAAAGCTAATGGTCCCCTAGCCATTGGAGCGAGCTATACCTTTGGGGAATATGTTCTGCCGCGAATGATCGCTGAGCTAAAGAGGAATTACCCGGATATTCAACCGACTGTAACAATTGGAAATACGGTCACGATTGCAGATTTAGTTGCGGGTCACCAACTTGATGCAGGCATTGTCGAAGGGCATTTTAACAGGAAAGATGTTCATATAGAACCGTTTGCTGAAGATGAAATGTTTATTGTTGCTTCCCCGACAAGCAAACTGTGTAGTAAAGAAGGTTTAACGCATCGTGATCTTGAAAATGAAACATGGATTGTCCGGGAAAAGGGATCTGGAACGAGAGAAGCAACAGAGAAGCTTTTTCAAATTTATGGAATTAATCCTTGCCGGTTCATGCATTTTAGCAGTACCCAGCCGATTAAAGAATCGGTAGCGGCCGGTCTTGGAATTAGCCTGCTATCCAAGTGGGCGATTCAAAAAGAAGTGAGATATGGAGATTTAAAAATTATCGGGATCGATGGTCTCCCGCTCTTACGAGAATTCTCGATTATTACAAAATCTCCATTCCGGACGAGGGCCTTAGAGGTCTTTCTTAATCTTGTTCGAGACAATGGAAATGGAAATCAAAGAAAAAGTTTCCAGAATGAGCAGTGAAGTTTTTCCTCTGTATATTTTTCAAATATTTAGTTATAATAAAAGATAAAAAGAGGGGATTACAGACAATGGGGAAATTAAAGAAAAGCGCGCAAGTTGTACAAGATTCTCTGCTTGCGAAGGGATATGACAATGAAGTAATTGAGCTTGCAGATAGCACGCGAACCGCAAAGGAAGCCGCTGAGGCACTGGGGTGTAAAGTTGCGCAAATCGCGAAATCGATTGTCTTTAAATTGAAAGAATCCGACAACGCATTGCTCGTTATAGCCAGTGGTTCCAACCGGATTAATGAAAAGCATTTAGGTGAGTTGATTGGTGAAATATTAGGAAAAGCAGATGCGGAATTTGTGAAAGAAAAAACTGGCTTTGCGATAGGCGGTGTGTCACCAGTCATTCAGGATGCGACGATTAAAGTTATCATTGATGAAGATTTACTTCAATACGAAGATATATGGGGCGCCGCAGGGCATCCGAAAGCTGTGTTTCAAATGACACCTGTCCAATTAATTGAACTAACAGATGGTGAAGTATTAAATATAAAAGGATAAAACATGAAAACATGTCCTTACCGATTTAATGGTAGGGGCATTTTTTTTGAAAAATCTGTTTAACCTTAATTAAATCGGGTGAAAATTGAATATATTAAAATAAACGTATTAGATTTGTGACGGGAATGTGAACAAAGGTATTGTTTCGCATAACGTATAGTGTTATACTATTCCTAAATTCCGAAAGGGGCAAATTGTATGAAAACATTGAGAGACGGAGTGATAAAGTTTTTTTTGGCTAATCTTACGGTAATTGTTGTGATCGCAATGCTACCGGTATTTTTGGTCACGGATCAAGTACCTATTTATAATAGTTTGATGGATTACTTATTTAATAATAAGTCTTCACTATAAGGAAGTGCCAGGCACTCTTAAAGAACATAGGATAATCAAAATGAACCCCGCCTCATGAGCTGGTGGGGTGTTTTTGTGTTTCAGTCTGCAGAAGTTCGGTTACTGACAAATTTATTCATCCAACAAACGATATAGGTAATTAATAACAGAAACTTTAAAAATATCACCATTTACTATAGTATTATATGAATAGACAACAAAAGTTTTGAAAGTGAGGAAATGATATGCGTTTTGAAACAAAGGCAATTCATGTTGGACGAGGAATAGACCCGTTAACTGGAGCAGTGACGAGTCCACTTCATTTATCTACTACATATGAACGAGCTGCAGATGGCTCGTATACAAATGATTTCATGTATGGTCGCGGGGATAATCCGAATCGTCGAGCACTGGAAGCGTGTCTGACATCGCTTGAATCCGGTTTTGACTGTGTGACTTATGCTTCCGGGATGGCAGCGATTTCCTCTATAATCGAGGCACTGCCGCAAGATTTACCACGCCGGGTTGTGATGCCGGATGATATGTATTTCGGTATCCGTGCACTTATATCCGAGACGGATATTGGAAAGAGATTCGATATTGCCATCGCAGATATGACGAATCTTGCTGAAGTGGAAAAGGTGATACAAGATGCGCCGACGGGTCTTGTCTGGATGGAGACACCATCTAACCCGCTTGTTAAAATAGTCGATATCGAAGCAATTACGAAGATTGCACAAAAAGCAGAGGCTTATACAGTCGTCGATAATACATGGCCAACCCCAGCTTTACAACGTCCACTTTCATATGGAGTTGATTTTTCCCTTCATTCAGTGACGAAATATATTGGAGGTCATAGTGATTTAATGCTTGGGGCAATTGTGGCTAAGTCTGATAGTATCTATTTGAAAAATTTGCGTGCTTGGCAGCATGAAAAAGGTGCAGTTCCTTCACCGTTTGATTGTTGGCTGGCTCTCCGGGGTGTCCAATCGCTTTCGCCAAGGATGAGGGTCCATTGTGAAAATGCATTAGAACTTGCGGAATTTCTTGAGGCTCATCCAAAAGTCGAAGCGGTCCATTACCCTGGCCTTGCTAGTCACGCAGGGCATGCGATTGCAGCGAAACAAATGAGTTCATTCGGTGGGATGTTATCTTTCCAAGTAAAAGGCGGCGAGGAAGAAGCAATGGAAGTTGCAGCAAAGGTAAAAATATTTACACGTGCAACAAGTCTAGGCGGGACACATAGTCTCATTGAACATCGCGCCTCCGTTGAAAAAGATAAAACGATGGCACCAGCTAATTTATTACGTGTTTCTGTTGGAATTGAAAATATAGAAGACTTGAAAGAGGATTTGTCACAGGCGTTAGAGTAAGTTCGTGATACATGAAAGGAAGCTTGGAGGCAGCAATAAAATGGTATTAGGTACAGAACAGAGAAGGAAAAATGAGACAATCAGCCTTCTATTAGTTGCAGGAATTATGTTATTTGCTTCTAACTTACGTGTTCCCATCACATCAATTGGCTCACTGGTGCCGGTTATTCGCGATAATTTAGACGTAAGCAGTTCGGTAATGGGCTCAATCTCAACTTTACCGCTACTGGCATTTGCGTTTGTTTCCCCATTTGTACCGAAAATCGCAAACCGGTTCGGTATGGAAAAGACGATATTTTTAGCGATGATGATATTAGGTCTTGGGGTTGTTGTTCGGTCTGCTAATGGAATTAGCACATTATTTATTGGGACCGCTCTGATCGGGATTACGATTGCTTTTGGAAATGTATTGCTTCCAGGTCTTATAAAAATGCGTTTTCCCTTTAAAATCGGCTTAATGACAGGTCTGTATACGATATTTATGAATATATTTGGTGCACTAGCTTCTGGGGTTAGTGTGCCATTATCGAATATTGAAGGATTTGGCTGGAGAGTTTCCTTGGGAATCTCGGTCGCATTAATCCTAATTGCGCTCATTGTTTGGTATCCGCAAGTAAGAAATCCACAGCTCCAACCAGACTTAAATGTCGAACAGAAAAAAACAAAAATGTGGACTTCTGCTACAGCTTGGAACGTAACAATTTTTATGGGTTTTCAATCATTGATGTACTTTACCCCACTAACCTGGCTGCCTGATATTTTACAGTCTCATGGTTATTCGCTTAGTCAGGCAGGGTTGATCATCTCGGTGATGTTATTAGGCATTATTCCAGTAAACTTTATCATTCCAGTGCTCGCCGACCGAATGAAAAACCAAAAATTATTAGGAGCGTTCACGGGTATTGTTTTTATCCTCGGTTCAGCGGGGTTATTTAGCAGCAATCTTAGTATACTCATCATTTCCGCTATCTTAATTGGGATTGGATGTGGCAGTGGTTATAGCTTATCGATGATGTTCTTTACATTACGAACTAGAAATGGTTATGAGGCCTCTGATTTATCTGGGATGGCCCAATCGATTGGCTATCTTATCGCGGCAACGGGACCAATTGCATTTGGAGGATTTTATGATGTAATGGGCAGCTGGACGGCGCCGATTATCGTATTAATTGCGATTGGAATAATAATTGTGATAACGGGAGTGCTCGCTGGTCGGGATGTCGTTATCGATAATTAAAAAATGGAGGTAACAGGATGCTGAAAGAACAGTTTCATATTGCCGTACCGACAGCTTTTTTAGAAGATGAATCACTGGACCCAGATGGAACAATCAACCATATACGAAACCTTTATAAACAAGGGATAAAGTCTGTACTTGTTTCAGGAACAACCGGAGAACAGCATAGTTTAAACCTGCAAGAGAAAATGGAACTCCTTAACCGCTTAGAAAAGGAAGAAGAACTCATTAACGAGATGGAAATCATATTCGGTGTTTCTTCCGTTAGGCAGAAAAAAGCGGAGGAACTTGCGGAAAGGATTCAAGAGACAAAAATCGCGGGAGTTATGCTTGGCTTTCCGCCCTATATTTTACCGACACAGGAAGAAGCCGTCAGCTATGCAAAGAGCATTATGGAACGAAGTAAGAAACCTACCATTTTATATAACAATCCGAAAAGAACTGGTTTCGATCTTTCCGTTGATAGTATTCTCGAATTGAGCAAGCTTGAATTAGTCCTGGGAATTAAGGATGCGGGGCTAAAGAAAAAGTTGAAGCGATTAAAAAGCATCTCAGACGCAATGAATTTTATTTTTATGCAGGCGGAGAGGTAGATTTAGAGGAGAAAATATCTTATGGCTATGACCGATTATCGTCTATTGCAGGGAATATAGCGCCACGAGTAATCAATAATTGGTTTCGCGGATTGTTAGAAGGGCGACAGGAGAACGAACAAGAAATAATGGAAATAGGCATGATTTTAGAGCAGGTTTATCAAGGAAATGCAATTGTAAATGTGAAAAGAATCTTGAATCAGAAAGGTTTTCAAGTGGGGATTTGTAGAAGTCCGATAGGAAACTAGTTTCTTGAATAAATTTTATACTTTAGAAAGTGGAGTAGAATAATAAACAAATTTAGATTAGGGATTGGAGAGCTACCTCAAAGCTTCCAATTCCTTTTTTTGTATAAGAAACCAGTTGTTTATTATGGCGTTATTATTATATTCACATTCACCAGTCAAACCGAAATGTTTGAATAATAAAACAGTTGACTTGTAGGACGTCCAATCATATACTGGTTGTAGAACGACTGAAAGGGCTTTCTAATTAGTAGTTGTTGGACGTCCTATAAGTAGTCAGTTGCTTTGTTGGATAAAAGTATTTGAAACCGTAAAACATAATATAAAAAGGAAGGTGCTTTCCACATGAGAATGGTAGATGTTCTTGAGAAGAAACGTGATGGATTGGAATTAACAAAAGAGGAAATTGAATTTGTAATTGAAGGGTATACAAATGGTGAAGTTCCTGATTATCAAATGTCCGCATTCCTAATGGCTGTTTATTTCCAGGATATGACGACAGAAGAACGGGTAAATTTAACAAAAGCGATGGTTGAATCTGGAGACCAAGTCGATCTATCAGAAATTGACGGTGTGAAAGTCGATAAGCACTCTACTGGCGGGGTGGGTGATACAACAACATTAATCCTTGCACCACTCGTAGCCGCTGTAGGTGTTCCTGTTCCGAAGATGTCCGGCCGTGGTCTAGGGCATACAGGTGGTACGGTTGATAAGCTGGAATCTATTGCAGGCTTTCAAGTTGAAATCGAACCGGAAACATTCATTGAACTTACGAATAAAAACAAAGTCGCAGTTGTCGGCCAAAGTGGTAACTTAACACCTGCTGATAAAAAGATTTATAGCTTACGTGATGTAACGGCTACGGTAAATGCGATTCCCTTAATCGCAAGTTCGATTATGAGTAAGAAAATTGCTTCCGGTGCAGATGCAATTGTACTTGATGTGAAGACAGGCTCTGGGGCATTTATGAAGACATTGGAAGATTCCAAGGAATTAGCCCATGCGATGGTACAAATTGGTAATGGAGCTGGAAGAGAAACGATAGGGGTTATCTCGGATATGAACCAGCCTTTAGGATTTGCAGTTGGTAATGCGCTTGAAGTAAAAGAAGCCATTGACACACTTCGAGGAGAAGGGCCGGAAGATTTACATGAACTCTGTCTTGAGCTCGGCAGCCGGATGGTTTATCTCGGTAAGAAAGCAGATTCCATTGAACAAGCGAAAGAAATGCTTGAGGAAGCAATTAACTCAGGAAAAGCGATTGAAACATTCAAAACAATGATTACAGCGCAAGGCGGAGATGCATCGATTGTCGATGCGCCGGAAAAACTACCTAAGAGCTCCTACACATTTGAAGTGGAAGCAAAAGAAGATGGCTTTGTATCAGAAATCATTGCGAATGAAATAGGAATTGCAGCAAGCTTACTTGGAGCGGGACGTCTAACGAAGGAATCCGAAATTGATTTAGCAGTTGGACTCGTGTTGAATAAAAAGATCGGTGATGAAGTGAAAAAAGGCGAATCGCTTGTGACAATTCATAGTAACCGGGAAGATGTAAAAGATGTGATCGATAAGATTTATGGATCCTATTCTGTTTCCAAAGAAAAGATAGAGAAAAAACCCCTAATCTATGATGTCATTTATGAATAAAAGAACAACATTTTTAAAGGAGTGAAGATTAATGAGTCATACATTTAAGCGAGTATTTGTTGTTGTGATGGATTCTGTTGGAATTGGTGAGGCACCGGATGCTGAGAAATATAATGACGTAGGAGCGAATACTCTTGGTCACATTGCCGAGCATATGGATGGGCTTCATATGCCAAATATGGAGAAATTAGGGCTAGGCAATATTCACGAGTTAAGAGGCATTGGGCCTGTAGAAAAACCACTTGCACATTATACAAAAATGCAGGAAGCTTCTGCTGGAAAAGATACGATGACAGGACACTGGGAAATCATGGGGCTTTACATTGATACGCCGTTCCGTACATTCCCGGACGGATTCCCTGACGAAGTCATTCAAAAATTAGAAGAGAAATCCGGCAGGAAAGTGATTGCAAATAAACCGGCATCGGGAACGGAGATTATCGAAGAGCTTGGGAAAGAACATATGGATACAGGTGCGCTAATTGTTTATACATCAGCCGACTCCGTATTACAAATAGCTGCACACGAAGACATTGTTCCGCTTGAGGAATTATATGAAATCTGTGAGTATGCCCGTGAAGTATTGAATGATCCGGAGTATATGGTTGGTCGTGTTATTGCCCGTCCGTTTATCGGAGAACCTGGCAGCTTCGAGCGCACAGCAAATCGTCATGACTATGCTTTGAAACCATTCGGGCGGACCGTAATGAGCGAATTGAAAGATGCAAACTATGACGTGATTGCAATTGGTAAGATTTCCGATATATTCGACGGAGAAGGCGTAACAGAATCTCTAAGAACCGTATCTAATATGGATGGTATGGATAAATTACTGGAAACGATGGATATGGACTTTACTGGTTTGAGCTTCTTAAACCTAGTTGACTTTGACGCGAAGTATGGTCATCGCCGTAATCCTCAAGGTTACGGAGAAGCGCTGGAAGAATATGATGCAAGACTTCCAGAAGTGTTTGAGAAGTTAAGAGAAGATGATTTACTCATCATTACAGCTGACCACGGAAATGATCCCGTCCATCATGGAACCGATCATACGAGAGAATATGTTCCATTACTCGTCCATCATAAGGGAATAACAGTAGGAAAAGAACTACCGTTACGGAAAACATTTGCCGATCTTGGCGAGACGGTCGCAGACAACTTTCAAGTTACAAGTCCGAAGTTCGGGCAAAGCTTTTTAAATGAAATAAAGTGAGGGGGAGAGACATGAATAAAACAGCAATTGAAACAGCTGCAACGTTTATTAACGGTAAATTGGCAGCACGTCCTGAAATTGGTCTTATTCTTGGTTCAGGTCTTGGCGTACTCGCGGAGGAAATAGAGAATCCGGTACAGATAACGTATGAGGATATACCCAATTTCCCGGTTTCGACGGTGGAAGGGCATGCTGGCAGACTTGTTATTGGTGAACTTGAAGGAAAAACGGTACTTGCTATGCAAGGGCGTTTCCATTTCTATGAAGGTTACGGTTTAGATGAAGTGACCTTCCCGGTTCGAGTGATGAGACAGCTAGGGATTGACAAGGTAATCGTCACGAATGCGGCTGGTGGAGTGAACCCAGCGTTTGAAGCAGGAGATTTAATGATGATCACGGACCATATCAATAATGTCGGAATAAATCCGTTAATCGGTCCGAATGATGCGGAACTTGGCGTCCGTTTCCCGGATATGTCAACTGCCTATGATCGTGAATACCAGGAACTAATGGAAGAGGTTGCTGAAACCCTAGAAATTCCGGTACAAAAAGGTGTTTACGTCTGGAATAGTGGGCCAAGCTATGAAACACCAGCGGAAGTTCGGATGCTGCAACAAGTAGGCGGGGATGCGGTCGGAATGTCTACCGTTCCGGAAGTGATCGTCGCTAAGCATAGCGGAATGAAAGTGCTTGGAATATCCTGTATTTCGAATATGGCTGCAGGAATCTTAGACCAGCCACTATCCCATGAAGAAGTAATGGAAACGACAGAAAAAGTAAAAGCGGATTTCCTCAAATTAGTTAGAGGCATCGTACGCCGTTTACCAAGTTCCCATAAATAAGATGAGGTGAGAAAATGACAGAGAATATCGCGAAAATGATTGACCATACGTTGCTCAAAGCTGATTCAGTGAAAGAGCAAATCATAACTTTATGTAAGGAAGCAAAGGAATATAACTTCTATTCCGTATGTGTAAATCCAACTTGGGTGAAAGAAGCAGCGGAACAATTAAAAGGAACAGACGTAGAAGTTTGTACCGTTATCGGCTTTCCACTAGGCGCCAACACACCGGAAACGAAAGCATTTGAAACAAAGGATGCAATTGCAAATGGTGCGACCGAAGTGGATATGGTCATTAATATTGGCGAGTTGAAAGCTGGAAACGATGAAGCAGTTGAAAATGATATTCGTGCGGTTGTAAATGCCGCGACAGGTAAAGCACTTGTCAAAGTAATTATCGAAACGAGCTTACTTACAGAAGAAGAAAAGGTTCGAGCTTGCGAACTTTCTGTAAAAGCAGGCGCAGATTACGTGAAGACTTCAACTGGGTTCTCTACTGGAGGAGCCACGCTTGAAGATGTGAAACTTATGCGTGAAACAGTTGGTCCGGATATTGGTGTAAAAGCTTCTGGCGGTGTGCGTGGTAAGGAAGATGCACACGCTATGATCGATGCCGGTGCTAGTCGAATCGGCGCAAGTTCCGGGATTAAAATCGTTACGGAATAACGATCAAACGACTGGGCGGGCCGAGGGAATTATAGAAGGAAGTAGACAGTGTGAAAGATAAATTAAATCGAATAACTGGAGTTTATGATAAAGGATCAAATGTAAAGCAAGAGATCCTAGCAGGATTGATCTCATTCTTTGCAATTGTATATATCATTGTTGTAAATGCGACGATACTTTCGGATGCTGGAATGCCGATTGAAGGTGCCGTCTGGGCAACAATTATAACGTCGATGGTCGGCTGTTTCATTGTCGGATTCGGTGCGAATGTGCCCTTGGTTCTTGTTCCAGGCATGGGATTGAATGCGATGTTCACGTATACGTTCGTCCATGCCATGGGACTAACCTGGCAGGAAGCATTGGCGGTTGTATTTGTAGCGGGGATTATTTTTGTCCTCATATCATTTACACGATTAGCAACGATTCTTGCTCAGTCGATTCCAAATGCGTTAAAAGAGGCCATTACGGTTGGTTTAGGGATGTTCCTTGCACTTATTGGTTTAGAGAAGAGTCACATTATTGTGAGTGGGGAACATTCCATCATTGCGCTTGGTGATATCGGGAGCCTTGAAGTATTAGCATTTTTCCTTACATTTATTATAGCGCTTGGATTATTCCTCCGTAACATACCGGGACATTTCCTCATCACCATTTTAGTTGGGACGATGATTGCCTGGATGTTTGGTCTGATTGATTTTAACCAAGCTGGAGGAGCTAACTTATCCTTGGCTGATTATGCGGGTGTTTTCAATGCGATGTCTTTCGATGGGATCATGTCCATTACATTTTGGATTGCAGTATTTTCCCTGACGATGGTTCTCGTGTTTGAAAATATTGGTTTGATAAGTGGCCAACTAAAACAGGCACAGCGGGATGAACAATATACCCCAGCTATCCGTTCTGTTTCCATATCAGCGATGTTAAGCGGATTGTTTGGTAGTAGCCCAACGGTATCTACGGTTGAAGGAGCTGCCGGAATTGCAGCAGGTGGCAGGACAGGAATTACATCGATTGTGACTGGGTTCCTATTTCTTGTAGCATCTCTTTTCATTCCAGTCATTAAGTTAATTCCAAGCACAGCAATATCGCCAATTTTAATTATAATTGGTGGACTTATGATGCTTAATATTAAAAACATTAACTTTAAGGATCTGTCAGATGCCTTTCCTGCACTGATCATCATAATAATGATCCCATTCACATACAGTATCGCGGATGGAATAGCATTCGGCTTCATTGCTTACCCACTAGCAAAACTTGTAGTAGGCAAACGCAAAGAAGTATCCATGCCACTATATATCATTACCCTGTTATTCCTTATTAATTTCGTATTACAAGCGATATAACTGGAGGAAAGGGGATTCTAAGTATAGAATCCATCCTTTTCTCCGGGTTTAATATCAAAATTTCTATTGAAAGCGTTCTGACCATGCTATACAATATGAAAATGGAGAGGAGAGCGCTCATTGAAAAGTCACTATCAAAAACCGCGTTACTTGATTGTTATCGAACAAATCAGAGAAAAGATAAACAATGGTGAACTTGAACCGGGAGAACAATTGCCATCCGAAACAGCTTTGGCAAAGGCACTTGGCGTATCAAGGAACACATTACGGGAAGCATTACGAATACTAGAAGAAGAAAATATTATTATCCGTAAACATGGGATTGGCACATTCGTAAATCGGGTACCTGTATTCCAGGGTGGCATTGAAGAACTATTCAGTATTACTGAATTGATTGAAAGACAAGGAAAAAAACCAGGAACAGAAATCTTATTTACAGGTATTGTCGGACCGCATCGAGATGATATAGAAGAGTTGGAATTGGAGGAGGACGAGCAGGTTTTCCTAGTGAAACGTGTTCGGACGGCAGATGAAGTCCCTTTAGTTTATTGTATTGATAAAGTTCCGGATAGTATTCTTCCTAAGGGTTATAAACTGGGAGAAGAATCAATTTTCAACTCCTTAGGTGAAGCTGGGATTGTAATTAACCATGCCAGGTCTCAGATCAATACAATTGCCTATCACGACGAAATATCAAAAATCATGAACTGTGACAAGCATACGCCGCTTCTTGTGTTGCGACAGGTTCATTTTGATGAGTCGAATCGACCTGTACTTTATTCGATTAATTATTTCCGTTCGGATCAAATAACATTTAACGTATTGCGGAAAAGAGTATAAATTGAGCGAGTGAACCATTTCAAACCGAAGCATATTTTACGCTTCCAGAAGCTCTGGAAGCAAAATCCAGCACTATACTTGTAGGACGTCCAATCATACGCAGATAAATGGAAATAGTTAGAATTATTTCTTATATAATGTAAGCTGTTTCAGTTGAAGCGGCTAATAAAGGAGGAAAAATAATGGATATCATCCTAGGTATCGTAGGGATTGCCGTTATCCTTGGCTTAGCATATCTATTTTCCAATGATAAGAAGAACATTAATTTTAAAGGTATTGGAATTATGCTAGCTTTACAGCTACTTATTACGTGGTTTATGTTCGCGACAGAAATTGGAGCGAAGATTATTAATGGCATTTCCGCTGTATTTAACAAACTGATTGAATTTGGACAAGAAGGAATTGGATTCGTTGTTGGTGGGTTTGAACTCCAAGAGGGTGGCGTATTCTTCTTTAACGTACTATTGCTTATTGTATTCTTTGCCACACTTCTTTCCGTTTTAAACTATTTAAAAATCTTACCAACGATTATTAAATGGGTTGGAGGCTTGGTGTCTAAGGTTACCGGCATTCCAAAAATCGAAGCCTTTAACGGGGTAAATAGTATCTTCTTTGGACAATCGGAAGCTTTACTTGCGATTAAGGCACAGTTTCACCACTTGACAGATAATCGATTATACATGGTTAGTGCTTCGGCAATGAGTTCGGTATCAGCTTCCATTATAGGAGCTTATATCCAGATTTTGCCGGCAGAGTATATCCTTGTTTCCTTACCATTAAACATGTTTGGTGGTTTAATCATTGCATCGATTATTGCTCCAATTAATGTGCCGAAAGAAGAGGACGTCGTGGATGTTCAAGATGTCAGCACAGAAAAGAGTGTATTTGAAGCGATGGGGAATGGTGCACTCGACGGTGGTAAAATTGCATTAATCGTTGCGGCTAACTTGATTGCATTTATTGCATCATTGGAGCTAGTCAACTGGTTAATTGAATCAGTCCTAGCAGGTGTAACATTGCAACAAATCCTAGGATATATCCTTGCACCGCTTTCCTTCTTAATGGGGATTGCGCCGAGTGAAATTATTGAAGCAGGGTCTATTATGGGAACGAAGATTGTAACGAATGAGTTCGTTGCAATGCTTGAATTCCAGCCATTGATGGAGACCATGTCTGAGAAAACAATTGGAATCGTCAGCGTTTTCCTAACAAGCTTTGCTAACTTCTCTTCTATTGGAATTATTGCTGGAACAGTGAAAGGGATTGATGGAGAGAAGGCGAGTATCGTTTCTAGATTCGGTTTGAAACTCCTATTTGGTTCCATTCTTGTTTCTATCCTATCTGCAACGATTGCAGGTTTATTCCTATAATTGAATAAGATAGAATTTCCTAAATCAGCTCGAAGTCTCTAGTAAAAAATGAGACTTCTAGCTGATTTTTATTTTCTCGGGCTTCTTTTTTTAAAATTATTTTGTTGACAAAAACTGTCCAACCTTTATTCTTAACTTAAAATGAAAATTTTAATGAGCGAGGTAAAAGGATGGGTACGATTTTTGTTAGAAAAGCAACAGAACAAGATTTAGCAGATATTATGACGATTATTGATCATGCAAGAGCGTTACTAAAAGCGGATGGCAGTGAGCAATGGCAAAATGGAAATCCGAGCGAGGAAACAATCCTTCAAGATATTGAAAAAGGCTATGGTCAGCTTCTAATTGTTAATGGTGAAATTGCAGGGACTGCTGCATTACTGACAGACCCTGACCCAAACTATGAGATTATCCATGATGGCTCATGGAATAATGACTTGCATCCTTATGCAACGATACACCGGTTAGCTATTTCTAATGAATTCAGAGGAATGCGTCTAGCGAATTATCTCTTTTCCAACTTGCTCACATTAGCTTATAGTCAAGGATTCCGAAATTTCAGGATCGATACGCATAAAAAGAATTTACGGACACAAGGGTTGATTGAGAAGTTTGGCTTTGAATATCGCGGAAGAATCTTTGTAGATCCAAGTCCGGAAGGGGAGCGGAAAGCTTATGAACTTCATCTGGAATAATTGCTTTTCATGTAATTAATAACTTTCATAGTCAGAAACAGTTAGCTTCCCTCTGGTATAATTAGTGAAACCAAGTAATTCATAATAGTAACGGACACGTTTCCAAATTAATGGAGTGAATAGAGACGTTTTAATCTTTAATCGCTCGTTTGAGCATATCAACTAATAAAATGTATGTGTAGAATAAACAAGGGGCCTACGTATAGTCCCCTTGTTATAGCTGCCTCCTGGGTTAATTAGGTCTAATTAAAACTTCATTCACATATAACGTAATCAGGCTGTGTTACTGCATACACGACTGCACGAGCAATGTCAACAGGAGCTAATTTTTTCCTGCCTTCTTCAAATGGACTTTTCGAACTTAGGGGTGTTTTTGACCATACCTGGTGAAATACTAGTGGTGCAACAGTGGGAAAATTCTCTGCATACTAGGCCGCTCGCTGCCGTTTTAAGACAAGCATATTCAATAAAATAAATACAATTGTAAAGCCGATTAATACGATAAAATCATTTGCTATGTCGGAAAAGTCATATCCGCGAATCATGACATTTTGCAGAGCATCTGTCGCATAGGAAAGCGGCATGATTTTACTGATGAACGTTACCCATCCAGGAGCGTTCGATAAATCAAAAATTCCACTGAAAAAGAATTGTGGTATTACTGCCACTGGAATGAATTGGAGTAACTGAAACTCTGTGCGTGCAAAAGTAGACAGTAATAAACCTAATGATAATGCGACGGTAGCGACGATGATATTCATAAATAGCAATAGCCAGTAACTGCCAAGTCGATCCACATGCAGAATATCGACAATCATAATTTGGATGATTACAGTCTGTATCGTAACGAATAAAAAGAAACCTAAAAAATAACCGAATACAATAGATGATCGTTTTAATGGGGTTGCAAGCGTCCGTTCCAACGTACCGGAAGTGCGTTCCCTGAGAAAACTAATCCCGGCGATAAGGAAGACAAATAGAAAAATGAAAAAGCCCATTAAAGCAGGTGCGACTTGATCAAATAAATCAGCATTCTCATCGAGGTATAAATAATTGATTTCAGGTTCTTCCATTAATAAATCGACTTTTGGAAAATCAATCGGGATCGATTGACCAGTTTGTTGTTGCATATTCTTGAGTACAATTGTTAACTCATCTTGCATAACCTCAAAGTCTTCTTTCAATTCCTCCGCACGTTCTTTTTGAAACGTTTGTAAGGAGCTTTGAATCGCTTGCATCACTGGTGATTTTTTCGTAATGTCGCCGCCTTCAATTTCAATATAAGGTGTGTTAGCTTCCATATAAAAATATGCATCGATATCTTGAGTTTTCATTGCTTGTAACGCTTCTTCTTCTGAGGGAAACTCGATAATATGCGCTTCGGCTTCCAGTGAATCCTGTAATGATTGCTCAAGATCGATGATGCCAATATTCGGTTCATCACTAGAGCTTCCCATGATAACGTATAGAAGTCCAAGCACAAATACGGGGGCTAAAAGCAAGAAGAGAAGCGTACGTTTATCTTTGATCACCTGTTGGATGACCCGAATGGCAACAGTTAAGATTTGCATAATTTTTCACCTGCTTTCAAAAACGCTTCCTCAATCGTCCCGTATGTTTGTTTTAATGCTTCAGGTGTGCCAGCATCAATCAGTCTACCATCAGAAACAATTAATAGTCGGTCACAGCGTTCTGCTTCATCCATTACATGAGTCGAGACTAGGAAACTTTTGCCCTGATCACGTAAACGCTGAAATTCATTCCAAAAAACACGTTTTAATGCGGGGTCAATGCCAACAGTTGGTTCATCTAAAAAGATAAGCTGAGGGTTATGAATCAAACTAATAGCGAGACTTAGCCGCCGCTTCATTCCTCCAGAATAATGTTGTACAGCCTTCTTGGTTTCTGAATCAAGATTAACAAAGGAAAGAGATTCTTGAATTCGCATTTTTAAATTTTTGCCCCCAAGACCATAGAGTCTTCCAAAGTAAGCTAAATTGGCCCTAGCAGTCAGCTCTTCATAAAGAGCATCGGATTGAGCCATATACCCAATCTGTTTCATAGGTTTTAACGATGGTTGTTTAATACCTAGTACGTGGATTTCCCCTTCCGTTGGTCGCGACATGCCAATTAATGCTTTGATTAGTGTTGTTTTCCCAGATCCGCTCGGTCCAAGCAATCCAACAATTTCCCCTTTATCCATTGAAAAGGTAACATCTTGTAGAATAACCTTTTTGCCGTAAGTTTGTTTTACATTCCTTACATCAATCATATAGCCACCTCCAAATTAATTTACAGCTGTTGTTTATATTACGTAACGTTGTATAATTAAAGTAGCACAGACTTGATAGGCTATTCAATATTCAATAGTTGGCACTTTGTCAGTTATTTTACAAAATAAGTCTTTTTGTTTAATAAAGGTGTGAAAATCATGACTAAAAAGCAAGATCTACGAATACAGCGAACGAGAAAGTCATTGAATCAAGCGCTCATAACATTAATGGAAAAAAAGAATTTCCAAGCGATTACAATTCAAGAACTAGCGGATGAAGCAATGATTAACCGCGTCACTTTTTATTTACACTACGTTGATAAATACGAGTTACTTGAAGAATGTGTGAAGGATAATTTGGATGAGATTATGCTCAAGCACCTTTCACCAGTCAGGCATATTAGAAAAGGTGTTGTTTATACAGAGGCATTTCGTCCTATTGTGATGGATATTTTAAAAAGTGTGGAGAACAACGAACGTTTTTTCCGAGTTATGATCCAATCAAACTGTGAAGGATTGATTAAAGATTATTTTATTGGACTAGTACAAACAAAATTCCTTCCTCAATTGGGGGAGATGTTTTCTGACATTCAATCGAACAGACATGTAGACGTTACGATACAGTTAATTGTTTCCGCTATTCTAGGAGTTATCACTTGGTGGATTGTTTCAGAAGAAAGAGAAAGTCCCGAAGAAATTGCAGCAATCGTTGTTGATGTTGTGACGAAAGGGCCTGCTTATGTGTTGGGATTGAAAACGGAGAAATAAAAGTGGAAGGGAAAAGTTATTAAAGGTAGTATTTGATTCTTTAAACGGTTGATATTCAAGCTGTTTTATAGAAAGACATATGATAAAGAAGACCGTAGATGCTGTTACGTTTACGGTAACAATCAACTGAACCCCGGCAAGAGGGGCTAGGTAGCTTAGGTGAATAATCCCTCACTTATCAGCTAAAGTGCATGAGGGATTATTTTTATGTCCGTCAACAATTGAGCTTATAACTTTTAAGTCTTTTAGTCAAACTTTCTTTTAATCCACTCGAAAAGCTCTGAAGTAGAAGAGACCGTGCTCGTTGCGATATTTTTCTCTCGTTTTTCATTTCTTGGGTTAAACCAAATAGAATTCCAGCCTGCTTCCCTGGCACCAATAATATCATTCGAATAACTGTCTCCAATATACCAAGTTGTTGCTTTATTAAGTTGGAATCTCTTTTCCGCTAGTTCAAAGATTCCTTTGTCTGGTTTAGCAATGCCATCTTCCCCGGAAACGAAAATCTTTTCTGGTGTAAAATACTTATCTAAACCAAGATTTCTTATTTTATTGCGCTGATGGAATTTAGGTCCATTCGTTATGATAATACTTAAAATTTCTTTCTTCATTAGAAAATCCAAAATTTCGGTAATAAGTGGATAGACTTTGATTTCTTGTTGGTACTGTTCATAAGTTTTTTGAAACACAATCGCTTGTTCATTGTTAATCTCTAACCCTAATTGTTTAAGTGTTTCTTTGATCCGGAAAATATGTGACTGGTCTAACGTCCAAAGTTGATTCTTCTCCTTAACGAAAGCTATCTCACCATTAATCTGAAATATCTCATGGAACTTCCAAAAATCGATTCGGTCTTCTTGGATAAATTCTCGAAAGGCTTTCTTGAGCGGTTGTGCCCGGTCATAGAGTGTGTCGTCTAAATCAAAAGCTAGTGTGTAGATTAGAATTCTC
Organism: Oceanobacillus sp. MO10714A; assembly: GCF_037072045.1. Lineage (NCBI taxonomy): Bacteria > Bacillati > Bacillota > Bacilli > Caryophanales > Bacillaceae > Oceanobacillus > Oceanobacillus sp. MO10714A. Next base: position 43,781 of record NZ_JAXHDC010000015.1, read on the forward strand.
TCCTTTAATTCTCGACAAGTTTATTTGTTAATCTTCCAATGTTTTCAATCGTTACTTCCATTTCATCTCCAGCTTGCAGCCATGTTTGATTTTCTGGTGTATACCCTAAAATAACACCTTCCGGGGTACCGGAGAAGATCACATCCCCTGGCTTTAATGTCATATATTGGGAAATATAACTAATAAGCGTTGCACAATTGAAAATCATATGTTTCGTGTTGCTGGATTGCCTAACCTCGCCATTAATCTTACACTCAATGTTCAGGTTTGCTGGATCAATCGCATCACTTGTAACGAGGTACGGTCCGATTGGAGCAAATCCATCAAGTGTTTTCCCGAGCAGCCACTGACCAGTCTTCATTTGCAGGTCTCGTGCAGATACATCATTTCCAACACTATATCCATATACATAAGATAGGGCTTCATCTTCAGCAACGTTACTGGCTTCTCTCCCAATCACAATAACAAGTTCAGCTTCATAGTCATATTTTTTAGCGGACCCAGGTAAGGGAATCGTTTGCTTGTGCCCGGTTAATGCATTATTAAATTTACTGAAGAGCACAGGAGATTCTGGTATCGCCATATCTGCTTCTTCAGCGTGAGGGATGTAGTTTAATCCGACACATAAGATTTTTTCGGGGTGGAGAACAACAGAGGCGAAGGAAACATCATTTTCATGTAAAGAATAGGATTGTTTACTTGCTTCAAGAGCGGCAATGACATGGGATAGTTGCTCTTCTCCTTCTTTGCCGGAACGAATTAATTCATCGATCGTTTGTGGGAGTGGCAAGTTATGTTGCGTGGCCGCTTCACTTAAATTAAAAAGCCCATCTTCGGTTTTAAGACTGAGCAATCGTTTGTTGTTTTTAATTACATGACCTAGTTTCATTGTTATATTTCCCCCTTGTTTTTATTTTGGTATTTGTAAAACAATCTTAATTATATGGTATCATTTTTAGTAAGGATTTAAGAGGCTATAATGAATGATACAGATAAAAAATGAGTTGTGAGCCATTTAATGATAGGCTCTCAACTCATTTATCATGATCATTTACAAATTTTATACGATTGATTCCTACTGACTATCAATCATTTTTCACCGAATACCTAATCCATAACGTACCATGCTCCAGCTCTTTAACGGATTTGAGTTCAAAAGCTGTTGGTTTAATACTGGAATATGGCTCCTTTGCAACAAAGAAACGATTGCCCTCCGGATCAGCATTTGCGATTGGCGCTAGAATCATGCTCACTTCATCAACGAGACCATTTTGGATGAAGGACCAATTAATCGTTCCGCCTCCGCCAACCATCATCCGTTTGATTTGGAAGAGATTATAGAACTTATCGAGCATGACAGCATAATCTATTTCATTTTCACCAGCGATAATGTAAGAAATTTCATTTTTTCTAAGAAAATCTTTATAGGCATTTGAAGCTTCCTCGGTTAAGACTTCGACAACGTGGGCAGGAACACCGCCATAACCGTAATTGTTTTTTTCAAAGGCTAATTCTCCGCGTGGGTCGATCGATAAGTAATACATAGGAGCTTCAGCGTCAGCTACAAAGTCACCATCAGGTACAGGTTCCGCGTTCTTGTCCAGCTTGGGCCTTTTATAAAGGGTAATATTGTCTTCTGTGGACGTTTTACCGTTCAGGTAGCCTTGGATATTGAATTGCTGTTTCTCTGGGTCTAAGGAAAGTTCTTGATATTGTCGACTTGCTTCTTCAAATTCTTTTAAATCCATGACATCAATATTTCCGTCAATTGCCGTGTGCGTGTGGATAATAATATATGGTTTGTTCAATTCTCTTCCTCCTCTTGTACGATCTTTTCTCATTCCATTTTAAAATGTTATGATGTTAATATCTAATGCCTATATCAAATAATCTATTATACGTTTAAAGCATGGGGGAGAAGAATTATGGAAATTCGCGTGTTGCGTTATTTTATTGCAGTCGCTAATGAACAAAATATTTCAGCGGCTGCGAAATCATTGCACTTATCACAACCGACATTGTCTAGACAATTAAATGACCTGGAGGAACAATTAGATACCGTATTATTTACAAGAGGAAACCGCAAAATCACGCTGACTGAGGAAGGGGTGTTTTTATTAAGAAAAGCAAAAGAAATTGTTGAGCTCGTTGATAAGACAGAAGCCAATTTCAAGCAATCCACAGAAGTAATCAGTGGAGATATTTACATTGGTGCGGGAGAGACCGAGGGAATGCAATTTATCGCAAAGACTTGGAGAGAACTACTGGAACGTTATCCAATGATTCATTTCCATCTCTATAGCGGGAATGCGGATGATATTACGAGTAAATTGGATAGTGGAATATTAGATTTCGGTATCGTGATTGAACCAGTCGACAAACAAAAATATGATTATATTAAATTACCAGCTACCGATGTGTGGGGTGTCTTAATGCGGAAAGATAGTCCATTAGCTTTGAAGTCGTTTATTGAACCGGATGATTTGATTGGTAAGCCATTAATCATATCCCGGCAAACGGCTGTCAGTAATGAAATGACTGGCTGGTTGGGGAGAAATATTGAAGATTTTAATATTGCCGGGACGTATAATCTTCTTTACAATGCTGCCCGGATGGTGGAAGAAAATATTGGTTACGCACTATGTTTAGATAAACTTATTAATACATCGGGGGATAGCAATCTCTGTTTTAGACCGCTTCAGCCGAAATTAGAAGTTAACTTAAATATTATTTGGAAAAAACATCAAGTGTTTTCAAATGTGGCGAAGAAATTTTTGGATCAGCTGCGATATAATATTGAAACTTATAGAAAGTGAGGAAGTGTATGCGGTGTTCGTTTAACAAAAGAGAAATTGGGTCTCATTAACGAGATTTTAAATAAGTAAGGAAGAGAAAAGGGGATGTCTAATCAAATATGGTAGACAACCCCTTATTTATACTTTTAGACACTTGCTTAGGCTCATCATATTTATTGAGTTGTTTTCAGAAATATCCTACAATGTGGAGTATTATATTAAATTTATCGGAATAGAGGAGGGATCAGGAATGGAAAGCATTATCCATTTGCAAGACGTAATCTGGAGGAGGAACAGGCGAGAGATTTTGAAAAATATCAATTGGGAAGTGAAATCGGGGGAACATTGGTGCATTTTAGGATTGAATGGATCGGGGAAGACCTCGATATTAAATATAGTGACAGGATATAATTATCCGACAGCGGGAGGGGTTTCCGTTCTTGGAAATGAATTTGGTAAAACGAATATCCCGGATTTAAGGAAGCGAATCGGTTATGTCAGTAATTCACTTGGACAATTTTCCCAGAGCTTGAACCGGGAAAAAGTCGAAAATATTATCGTAAGCGGAAAGTTTGCTTCCATCGGTTTATATGAAGAAGTGCAGCAGGAGGACTGGGAAAAAGCGGATGAGTTGCTATCGACTTTACGTTTACGCTACGTTAGCGGAAAACATTATCAAGATTTATCGCAAGGGGAACAGAGACGGGTGTTAATCGCTCGAGCCCTCATGGCTGATCCTGAGATTTTGATTTTAGACGAGCCATGTTCCGGGCTTGATGTATTGTCGCGGGAAGAAGTGCTTGGATTGATGAATGATATTAATAAGCGGGATTGTCATTTACTTTATGTCACCCATCATATTGAAGAAATAGTAGAAGCAATTTCTCATGTCTTGCTCGTCCGTGATGGTGAAATTGTTGCGGCTGGACGAAAACAAGAAGTGCTTACGGATGATTTATTATCAGAGACATTTAAAATTCCTGTCACTGTTCGCTGGGACGATGAGCGTCCATGGTTAACCATTCCAAAAATCAAAGTACATTGAGTAATTTAGTAAAAGGGCAGTATTTAATGAATAAACCGTCTGAGACAGTCTTTAAGAAAAACCATCCCGTGAAACATCCGTATATGCGAGAATATGCGGTTTGAGTATGTTGGCTAGAAAGGGTAAACTTTTAACCTATACGTTGTTTCTCGAAGTAAACAAATTTAAATAGGAGAAACGGAACTAACATAAGGGGTGTAAATTTGGATTTCAAGAAGTTTAAGTATGCAAGTTTGATTTTAGGACTTTTAATTACATTGCTGCTTGCAGCATGTGGTGACAAAGAAGAAGGTACGGATTCAGATAGTGGTAGTACAGACAGTAATGGGGAAGTAGATTATAGTGAGGCGGTCGATTACACGATTATAGGTATCGAACCAGGAGCAGGAATATCTGTTACGACAGAGGCTGCGATAGAAGAGTATGATAGTTTACAAGGATGGAATGTTGAACTATCTTCCACTGGTGCTATGATGACGGAGCTCGATAATGCAATCCGGAATGAAGAGCCAATTGTTATTACTGGCTGGAACCCGCATTGGATGTTTGCGGCACATCCAGATATGAAGTATTTGGATGATCCGCTTGAGATTTATGGCGGAGAAGAAAGTATTCATTCAATGAGCAGACGCGGGTTTGAAGAAGAACAACCGGAAGCTTACAAGATGATTGAACAGTTTGAATGGAACGTGGAAGATATGGAAGAGATTATGTATGAAGCGGAAGAAACCGGTGATGATATCAATCAAATCGCTGCCCAATGGGTAGAAGATAATGAAGATAGAGTTTCTGCTTGGTCAGAAGGTGTCGAGGATGTGGACGGTGTTGAAGTTGAGCTTGTGTCCACACCATGGGACTCGGAACGCGCATCCTCAGGAGTGTTAAAAGCAGCTATGGAGCAGAAAGGATTTGACGTAAGTGTAACAGAAGTGGATGTTGCTATTGTGTTTGAATCCCTTGCGACAGGCGATGCAGATGCTACATTAGCAGCATGGTTACCAATTACGCACAGAGAATTCTATGAAACTTATCAAGATGATATCGTAGACATGGGGCCAAACTTAGTCGGCGCCAAAATCGGTTTAGTCGTACCAGAATATATGGACATTGATTCTATCGAGGACTTGAATCCTAATAATTAAATGGAAGTGGAAGAACCAAGACAGGCAATTTAATGTCTTGGTTCTTTTTTTTGATTTCACTCCAAATTGCAACAAATACGAATGTTAATTGCGAAATATTAAATAACATTCGGGTTTTATTGACAAATATTGTCGAGAAGAGTAGAATGAGTTTATAATTAAATGCAATTGCGTATAATTTCGGGAATATGGCCCAAAGTCTCTACCAAACCACCGTAAACGGTTTGACTACGCAGGATGATTAATGAAGCTTTTTTCCGCTATCATTATTCAACTCTTGTGCTTTGGTAGACGCTCCTTATCCGAGCGTTTTTTTATTTTTATAGTATTCAATTTTAATAGGGTAAGCTCAAAAGGGTAAGGGGACAATTCAAAGCAAAATTTTCCGTTCGCAACGCATTTTCCAATTTTAGGAGGAAAAGTGGAATGAAAAAGTATTTTCAGTTTGAAGAGCTCGGCACAAATTACAAAACAGAATCCATTGCAGGGCTGACTACCTTTCTAGCAATGGCATACATTCTTTTTGTTAACCCGGCAACACTTTCAGCTGCGGGGATGCCTGAGGGTGCGGTATTTACAGCAACAGCAGTAGCCGCTGCAGTAGGTACACTAACAATGGGTGTACTCGGGAAATATCCTGTCGCACTTGCACCGGGAATGGGCTTGAACGCATTCTTCGCATATACCGTTGTTTTACAATACGGAATACCTTGGGAAACTGCTCTATCAGGAGTTCTTGTATCCGGAGTTATTTTTATCTTCTTATCTTTATCAGGTTTAAGAGAAATTATCATTAATGCAATCCCTGGAAATTTGAAGCTTGCAGTAGGTGCAGGGATTGGCTTATATATTGCTTTTATCGGTTTATCGAGTGCAGAAATTGTCGTTGCAAATGAAGCGACACTTGTAGGGCTTGGAAATTTACGGGATCCGAATGTGCTGCTGACAGTATTTGGTCTGATTGTGGCCGTTGTTTTACTTTTAAGAGGCGTTAAAGCGGGAATTTTTTACGGGATGATTCTGACGGCGATTATCGGGATGATCTTTGGATTAATTCCTGTTCCACAAGGGATTGGCGATATTGTTGGTACTGTACCGAGCTTAGCCCCTACGTTTGGTCAAGCATTCATTAATTTTGGTGATATATTCACCGTTGAGATGCTTATTGTTATTTTAACGTTCTTATTCGTTGATTTCTTTGATACAGCTGGTACATTAGTTGCAGTTGCAACTCAAGCTGGTCTTGTGAAAGACAATAAACTTCCACGGGCTGGTCGTGCATTACTTGCAGACTCAACAGCAACAGTTGTCGGTGCGGTTGTCGGTACGTCAACAACGACATCTTATGTGGAGTCAACTGCTGGTGTTGGTGCAGGTGGACGAACTGGTTTTACATCGGTTGTAACAGCAGGACTTTTCCTGTTGGCCTTATTCTTTTCCCCACTCCTTGCAATTGTCACAAGTGCAGTTACGGCTCCAGCGTTGGTGATTGTGGGGGTCATGATGGCGTCACAGCTTAAGAATATTGAATGGGATCGTTTCGAAGTTGCCGTTCCTTCCTTCTTTATCGTGCTGATGATGTCTCTTACTTATAGTATCGCAACAGGAATTGCGATTGGCTTTATATTTTATCCGATTACGATGATTGTAAAGGGGAAAGCGAAAGAAATCCACCCGATCATGTACGGATTATTCGTTACCTTTATATTGTATTTTATTTTCTTAAGCTAAAGAACAAAGGTGAAGGTGCTGGCAATTTTAGGTATCGCGGAATTTAGCCACGTATTAACGTCTGTAATACCCCCACCTCTAAACAAGAGGGAAAACCAAAATGTCAAGGTGGGGGATAATACAGTCCGTAAATCCCTGATTCTGTTCAACTAACATTCAGTTGGGAGGGGAGGAACCCCCCGCTGAATGAAGTTTCACTTTACCGTTTTTTATGCAATGCAAAAAGTCGGGCCTCTATTAGGTTCGGCTTTTTTTGTATAAGTAATAATTAAAAGTATCAGATGATACAATATAGGGTAGGGAGGGATCGATGGTGAGACCTTTAATTGGGGTAGTACCGGGAATGGAATTAAATGAGAAGCATTATAAAATAACGAAAAATAATATGCTCGCAATCGAACAAGCAGGGGGAATTCCTCTTGTGGTGCCTTATTTAACGAATTCAGATATGATAGGTGAACTAATTGATCGGATTGACGGACTGTTTCTAACGGGTGGAGATGATATTGATCCGATCTACTTTAATGAAGAACCCCATTTGAATCTTGGACCGTTTATCCCAGATCGGGATGCGTTTGAAATGAAAATAACAAGGGAAATTTTAGCGAAAGATAAGCCGGTATTTGGAGTGTGTAAGGGGGCGCAAATGTTGAATCTTGCAGCTGATGGTGATATGTATCAGGATATTCACGGGCAACTAAAGGGTGAGCTGATTCAACATCGTCAAAAGGCTGCCAATTATGTACCAATCCATGCAGTCGAATTAATGAAGGGTTCTTTGATCTATCGGTTGGCCGAGGAGAAAACGATTCGAGTGAATAGTTATCATCATCAGGCAAATCGTAAGCCTGGTAAGCATTTTATCATTAGCGGAAAAGCGCGTGATGGCGTTGTTGAAGTTGTGGAAAGCACAGTTCACCGTTTTGCATTAGGAGTCCAGTGGCATCCGGAACATATGAAAGATCCTGTGTCGAAAAAGATATTTCGTGGATTTGTTGCTGCGTGTGAAGAAGGAAAAAGAGAAAAGAAAAAGGCTTGGGAAGATTGAATTTCCCAAGCCTCCATTTTAATTTTCAGTCATAACATTCCAATGGGTTTCGATAAATTCATCTCGCCCAGATTTCGCCCGGTCTTTCTCATATACTTCTTTTTCTTTTTTATAGAAGTCTTGATGGTATTCTTCCGCCGGGTAAAAACGAGTTGCCGGAAGGATTTCTGTTACAATCGGTTTCTTAAAAGTTCCACTTTCTGCTAACTTTTCCTTTGATTGTTGTGCCTTCTCCTTTTGCTCTGGAGTCGTATGAAAAATTGCTGTCCGGTATTGGCTGCCGCGATCATGAAATTGACCACCAGCATCAGTTGGGTCGATTTGCTTCCAATATAAATCAAGAATGGTATCATAGCTTATTATCTCAGGGTTGAACGTGATTTCAACTGCTTCGTAATGGCCGGTTTCCCCTGTTTTCACTTGTTCGTAGGTTGGATTTTCCACCTGGCCACCCGTATAACCGGAGATTACGCTATGAACGCCTTCCCATGTATCAAACGGCTTTACCATGCACCAGAAGCAGCCACCTGCAAATATTGCTTTTTCTACAGCCATATCTATACCTCCAAGTCTTTCGGTTTCTTTCTAACATTCTTTCATATAGAATAAAATTAATAATATCATGGAAAAGCAGGTGAAACAATGGAGGAGCCACATCTACATAAATTGTTTATTGGGAAAGTGCAGCGGGTAGGTAAAGAAAATGCGGAAAATCCATTGGAAAGACAATGGGAAACAGGGATTTTTAAAGGTGAAACGAAAGGGCCGGTCTGGCTTAGTAAAACTGGTTTTATAGGCGATGAAGTTGGCGATAAGAAGAATCACGGTGGAATGGAGAAGGCTGTTTTTTGCTATCCGATCAAGCATTATACATACTGGCAGGAGAAATATGACCATGAAGATCTGGTAATGGGAGGTATGGGAGAGAACTTTGCTGTGCTTGAAATGGATGAATTCAGTGTATGTATTGGTGATACGTACAAGGTCGGTGATGCAGTGATTCAGGTTTCACAGCCCCGACAGCCATGCTGGAGACCGGCACGCCGTTTTCAGATTCTTGATCTCGCTCTCCAGATTCAGAATACAGGAAGGACAGGCTGGTATTTCCGTGTACTTGAAGAAGGTAATGTCGAAGCGGATAGTCCAATTGACTTGTTGGAGCGCCCTTATCCACAGTGGACTGTTCAAGCAGCGAATGAAGTGATGCATTTTTATAAAGATGATTTACGGCTCGCAGACGAACTAGCATCCTGTGAATTGTTGGCTGAGAATTGGGTCAAGCGTTTGAGGAAGCGATTGCGCGGTCAAGAGTCGGGAATTGATCGGCGTGTATTTGGTCCGAATAAAGAATAAGTTAGGAGCGGATAAGTCATGGAAGTTGTTCTGAATGAATTGAAACTAGATGCGCAGAATGTTAAAGAGGAAATTAGGGAAGATAAAGGAAAGGTACGAAAATTTATCGCTTTTGACTTTAAAGTTCATAGTGACGACTATCATGACGTGACGACGGAACTATATAAAAATGATTTTTTAGTCCGTGTGCCGGAAAGAAATCTTGAGTTCCAAGCAGTGATTCATAACTATTCGACTTCCGTTACAGATTTATATGTGCAAGATGCGGTTGGGGATTTTAAGTTGGAACTAATTGAAAAGTAAGAAGAAAGAATAGATGTTTTCCGAGGGGGAATGGCGATGCTTGAAAATGCGTTAATTATGGTGGCAATTATTTTTATAATCAATGTCGTCTATGTATCAATGTTTACAGTGCGGATGATTTTTACATTAAAAGGCAAGCGTTATATCGCAGCTTTAGTAGGTATGTTTGAAGTTGTCATCTATGTCATCGGGTTAGGGTTAGTGCTTGACAATTTGAATGAGATCCAGAACTTGGTTGCTTATGCGCTCGGTTTTGGACTTGGCGTAATTGTCGGTTCCATGATTGAAGAAAAGCTCGCGCTCGGATATATCGTTGTGAATGTAACCTCCTCCAATCCGGACATTAAGTTCACCCAACAGATTAGGGAAAAGGGGTTCGGTGTTACGAGTTGGTATGCTTATGGGATGGAAGGGGACCGCTTAGCGATGCAAATCTTGACACCGAGAAAGTATGAACTTTCCTTATATGAACTCATTCAAGAAATTGATCCGAAAGCATTTATCATCTCTTATGAGCCAAAGCAAATCCATGGTGGGTTCTGGGTGAAACAAGTGAAGAAAAGTAAGATTCAAAAGCATCATGAAGAGCTCGTGGAAGAACATGAGAAGGAGAAAGAGGAAGAAGGCTGAGGCATTTAGTTTATATACACTTTGATATGTGTGGAGTCGCAGATATCAAAGTGTTTTTTTATTTTATTATGGTTGCTTTCCCATTAGAATATTATAAATGTGCTTACGCGAGATTAAAACTCGGTTGTTTTCCTTAAAAAGCAAGATGAATGGACGAATGGGAAAGTAAAGTCCGGTTATATTCCCAATAAAGCAAGAAGAATGAGGGAATGGGAAAATAAAGTCCGGTTATATTCCCATTAAGGCAAGAAGAATGAGCTAAAGGGAAAATAAAGCCCAGTTATATTCCCAATAAAGCCTGGGTGTTTAGCCGTTTAACCATATCCTTCGCTCACTTTTAAATTTCGATGTATAAGAGTTACACACCCCCATCATTTTCAGTCCAGCAAATTTGAGCAAACCACTAAAGTGGGACAAATGCTCTGACCCCATGTCCCAGAAAAAGAGTGAAATCCGAACGTTAATAGGTGAAGTTATTTTATCGTTCGATTTTTGTTGATTTTCCTTCCTTGTTTTGATATGCTTAACGCAGAAAAAGTGAATAAAACACCTCATATATTTCATGGAGAATATGGCTCCGAAGTTTCTACCCTTGACCGTAAATCTAAGGACTATGAGGGAAGATGGGGCATTATGCAAAATAATGATGAATGTTATCTACTCGTAGTCTATCATCTTCTCTTATATGTGGAGAATTAGATAGACTTTTTTAATCTTAATGGAAAGTAGGGATTTTCATGGCTTTAGTAGGTGTAATCATGGGAAGTATCTCTGATTGGGAAACGATGGAACATACGTGCAAGGCACTTGAAGAATTAGAAATTCCGTATGAAAAAGAAGTAATTTCTGCACACCGTACACCGGATGATATGTTTGAATATGCGAAAAATGCCCGGAAGCGCGGACTAAAAGTAATTATCGCTGGTGCGGGGGGAGCGGCACACTTACCAGGAATGGTAGCCTCGCAAACCAATCTTCCGGTTATCGGCGTACCAGTCCAGGCGAGAGCGCTGAACGGACTTGATTCCTTACTATCGATTGTGCAAATGCCTGGTGGCGTACCGACTGCGACTGTAGCTATTGGAAAAGCCGGAGCGACGAATGCAGGAATTTTAGCCGCTCAGATTATCGGTACTTATGATGAAGGAACAGCGAATAGATTAGTAGATTATCGAAATGGAATGAAAGAAAAAGTAGCAGAAATGAGGGAAGCTCTTGCAGACAAATAAAGTGATTCTACCACCGAAAACGATTGGGATTATTGGCGGCGGACAACTTGGTCGGATGATGGCAATCGCAGCGAGATACATGGGGTATAAAATCGCTGTCTTGGACCCGACACCAGATTGTCCGACAGCCCAAGTGGCGGACACACAAATTACAGCAGCGTACGATGACATGAATGCCATCAAAGAACTGACAAAAATCAGTGATGTCATTACGTATGAATTTGAAAATGTTGATTTGGAAGCGGCGACGTATATTGAATCCCTTGGTAAATTACCCCAAGGTTCCCTCGCGCTTGAAGTCACGCAAAACAGAGAGAAAGAAAAGACAACGATCAAAGACCTGGGTCTCCCAGTACCGGACTTTTCCATTGTAAGAAATGGAGCAGAAGCAAAAGCTGCATTAGAAACAGTGAAACTACCTGTTGTTATTAAAACATGCAGCGGTGGTTATGACGGAAAAGGCCAGCTGAAGATCGAGACAGAAGCGGATAAAGAAGAAGCAATCCGATTTGCGGAAGAACAGAAGCACTGCATCATTGAAGAATGGGTTCCTTTTGATAAAGAAATTTCTGTCGTGTTTTCAAGGACTGCAACAGGTGAGATTGAGTATTTCCCGATTTCTGAGAATGAGCATCGCGACCATATTTTATATAAAACAACCGTCCCGGCTGCTGTCAGTAAATCAGTCCAAGAGAAAGCGTACCATGCGGCGAAATTACTCGGGGAGAAGATGGGAATTGTCGGAACCTTTGCGATTGAGATATTTGTAAGTGGAGATGACATTTACTTAAATGAAATGGCACCCCGACCGCACAATTCTGGTCATTACAGCATTGAAGCATGTAACATATCACAGTTCGATCAACATGTCCTCGCTATTTGCGGGCTTCCATTAAAGGAAATCGAATTATTACAGCCGGCAGTGATGGTGAACGTGCTCGGTGAACATGTCGAAGGATTGCTCGAACATATGCAAGGGAGTTCGTTGGGGCACAGCCATTTATATGGTAAAGCTAGTGTGAAAGAAAAGCGGAAGATGGGTCATATCACTTTTGTCGACAAGGACGAGCAAGCAGTATTGCGCCAAGTTGCTGTTTATGAAAACGGCAAGTAGCAAATTTCCAAACACGGAGGGGAAAAGGAATGAGCAATAATTCAATGACAAACGAGCAAATTGAAACGGGAAAAATCTATCGGGAAATGGGATTAACGGATGAGGAGTTCCAACTCGTAAAAGAAAAAATGCAGCGACTCCCGAATTATACGGAAACTGGAATTTTTTCCGTTATGTGGTCAGAGCATTGTAGTTACAAAACATCGACACCATTATTAAAAAAATTCCCGACAAAAGGCGAACATGTTCTCCAAGGGCCTGGTGAAGGTGCTGGTGTTGTTGATATTGGTGACGAGCAGGCGGTTGTCTTTAAGATCGAAAGCCATAACAGCCCGTCTTACATTGAACCATTCGAGGGTTCGGCTACAGGAGTCGGCGGGATATTACGTGACGTATTTTCGATGGGAGCCAAGCCGATCGCTGCTCTCAATTCCCTTCGTTTTGGAAAGTTGGATCAAGACCGGACGAAATGGTTATTCACCGAAGCAGTTCGCGGTATTGCAAATTACGGAAATACGATTGGAGTTCCCACAGTTGGCGGGGAAGTTCAATTTGATGAAAGCTATGAAGAGAATCCGCTTGTCAATGCGATGGTCGTTGGGCTCGTTAATCATAAAGACGTGCAAAAAGGGGTAGCATCTGGTGTCGGTAATACAGTCATTTATGCTGGTGGGAAGACTGGAAGAGACGGAATCCATGGTGCTACATTCTCCTCCGATATTGTGGAAGCAGAAGAAGATCATAAGTCAGCTGTTGCGATTGGTGACCCGCATATGGGTAAGAAACTGATTGAAGCTTGTCTTGAAGTCATTCATTTGGATGCACTCGTTGGAATCCAAGATATGGGAGCGGCGGGCCTTACATCTTCAGCAAGTGAAATGGCGAGTAAGGCGGGAACTGGGATAGAACTTGTTCTTGACCATGTCCCGCAGCGGGAAGAAAATATGAACGCATACGAAATGATGTTATCGGAATCCCAAGAGCGCATGCTGCTAGTTGTAGAAAAAGGTCGGGAGCATGAAATCATAGCCATTTTCGAGAAACATGGTGTTGAAGCAGTAGCAATCGGTGAGGTACTTGAAGAAGAAGTTTTCCGAATTAAACATCAAGGTGAAATCTATGCGGAAATACCAGTTGCAGCTCTGACAGATGATGCACCTGTGTATGAGATGTCTTCTAAAGAACCGGATAATTATCGCGCATTACAAGCACAGGAAGTTACAATCCCTGCTGACTTGAACCATAGTGAAATGCTCCGGACCTTATTACAGCAGCCGACAATTGCTAGTAAGGAATGGGCGTATAAACAATATGATTCAGAAGCGCAAGGAAACACCATTGCTGGACCTGGTCATGATGCAGCAGTCGTAAAGATTGATGGAACGGATAAAGCAATTGCGATTACAACGGATTGTAATTCTCGTTATCTCTATTTAGATCCGAATGTGGGCGGACAAATTGCGGTCGCTGAAGCAAGCAGGAACATTGTTTGTACTGGTGCGAAGCCACTTGCAATTACGGATGGATTAAACTACGGAGACCCGACAAAGCCTGAGAACTTCTGGCAAATGGAACAGAGTATCGACGGGATTCGTGAAGCTTGTCTAGCACTTGAGACACCGGTAATCAGCGGGAATGTATCGCTTTACAATGAGTCGAAAGGTGAAGCGATCATGCCGACACCAATTATCGGAATGGTTGGTTTACTGGAAGATACGAAATATTTAACACCGAACACGTTCCAAGCAGCAGGAGATGCGATTTATCTCATCGGCGAAACAGAAGCAGAGTTCGGGGGAAGTGAACTGCAGAACGTTTTAGAAGGAAAGTACGCAGGTAAAGCTCCTAAAATAAACTTAGAGACAGAAACAGCAAGACAGAAACAGATCTTAGAGGCGATCCGGGCAGGAGTCGTAGCATCGGCTCATGATATTTCAGAAGGTGGTTTTGCCGTTGCCCTTGCTGAATCCGCATTTAATGAGAAAGGTTTAGGAGTGGCAGTTACGCTGGAAGGGGACGCGACAACTGCATTATTCAGTGAAACCCAGTCGCGCTTTATTCTTTCTGTTAAAAAAGAAAACAAAGCGAAATTTGAAGAAATCGTTCGTGACGCAACCGAAATCGGCACGGTGACAACAGATGGAACATACGAAATCCAAGTAAGTGGCCAAGCAATCATTAAGGAAAATGTAGACCAACTCAATACGCTCTGGAAAGAAGCAATCCCGGCGTTATTGAAATCTTAAAGCTAAAAGAGGAATGCCTTATGTTTGGAATTTGGGGACATACCCATGCTGCTGCGCTCTCCTATTATGGGCTGCACGCTCAGCAGCATCGTGGACAAGAAGGGGCCGGCGTTGTTGTCAATGATGGAGAAGAATTGAAGCTCCATAAAGGATTAGGACTTGTCAATGATGTATTTAAACATGCCGATTTTCAGGAGTTTACAGGTAAAGCAGCAATCGCCCATATCCGCTATTCGAAGCATGGGGATAAAAATCGGGCGGTGGATAGTGTCGAGCCACTCGTCTTTCATTCAAGATCAACGAGTATAGCCATTGCCGACAGTGGCAATATCGTCAATGGTGAAAAACTGCGTGAAGAATTGGAGGATAACGGCAGTATTTTACAGAGTGCGACAGATTCGGAGCTCCTCGCCCACTTGATTAAACGCAGCAAGAAAAAGTCGAACGAAACAGCGATAATAGAAGCTCTTCAGCAACTTAAAGGTGCTTATACATTTTTAATTATGGATCAAGCGCATATGTATGTCGTGAATGATCCCCACGGTATCCGTCCCCTTTCAATCGGGAGACTCGGGGAAGCGTACGTTGTTGCCTCGGAAACGAGTGCTTTTGATATTGTTGGTGCAACCTTTGAACGAGAAGTTTTGCCTGGTGAATTGCTTGTTATTAGTGACGAAGGATTGAAGTCTGTAAGATTTGCCATGCGGGAACAGCGCCGTCTCTGTGCGATGGAATATGTTTATTTTTCCAGGCCGGACAGTGATTTAAATCAGGTAAATGTTCATGCCTCAAGAAAACGGATGGGGATGGAGCTGGCGAAAGAAGCACCAGTGGAAGCTGATGTCGTGACCGGGGTTCCGGATTCAAGTATTTCGGCAGCGATTGGGTACGCAGAGCAAATCGGTTTACCATATGAAATGGGTATTATAAAAAATCGTTACATCGGTCGGACATTTATCCAACCATCCCAGGAACTAAGAGAGCAAGGGGTAAAGTTGAAGCTTTCACCGGTGCGTGGGATTGTCGATGGGAAAAGGGTTGTCATGATTGATGATTCAATTGTACGGGGGACGACCTCTAAACATATTGTAAGGCTGTTAAAAGAAGCGGGAGCAAAAGAAGTGCATGTGCGTATTGCTTCACCCGCGATTCAGAATCCTTGTTATTACGGAATTGATATGTCAACGAGGGAAGAATTGATTGCAGCGAACAACTCACTTAAGGAAATAGCTGAGCTGATCGGAGCAGACAGTATCGAGTATCTTTCCGTAGAAGGAATGAAACAAGCAATTGTTCGAGAAAAGTCAATTCATCAAGGGATTTGCCATGCTTGTATGACCGGGGAATATCCGGTGCCAATTTCAGACAAAAGAGAAGATCCTTCTTAAATAATGGATAAGGAAGTGTAATCATGTCAGATGTATATAAGAAAGCAGGCGTTGATGTTGAAGCGGGCTATGAAGCGGTAGAACGGATGAAGAAGCATATTAAGAAAACAACACGCCCGGAAGTGCTCGGCGGAATCGGTGCATTCGCAGGATTATTTGATCTATCGAAGTTTTCATTTAAAGAACCGGTCATGGTTTCCGGGACAGATGGTGTCGGAACGAAACTAAAGCTTGCCTTCGAAATGGATAAGCATGACACGGTAGGGATTGACCTTGTTGCGATGTGTGCGAACGATATCATTGCTCAAGGTGCAGAGCCATTATTTTTCCTCGATTATATTGCGTGTGGAAAGAATAATCCGGAAAAAATCGAGCAGATTGTAGCTGGCGTCGCGACCGGTTGTGTAGATGCTGGTGCTGCATTGATTGGTGGGGAAACAGCGGAAATGCCGGGGATGTATAACGACGAGGAATACGATCTTGCAGGCTTTGTTGTCGGAATTGCGGAAAAGTCGAAGCTTGTTACCGGTGAACAGATTGCGGAAGGAGACGTTCTCATCGGGCTCACGTCCAGCGGAATTCACTCCAACGGTTATTCGTTAGTGCGGAAAATCGTCGCTGATCTTGATTTTAATCAAACCTATGAAGGTCTTTCGAAACCATTGGGCGAAGTACTTTTAACACCAACGAAGATTTACGCAAAGCCAGTTGCAAATGTACTGGAAAAACTCACGGTTAAAGGGATTTCTCATATTACTGGTGGAGGATTTTATGAAAACTTGCCACGAATGTTACCAGCTGGTTTAGGGGTTAATGTGAAACAAGGCAGCTGGAACATCCCAGAGATCTTCCCATTTTTAGAGCAAAGAGGTGTCATTCCAGAGAAAGAAATGTACGGTGTATTTAATATGGGTATTGGAATGGTGCTTGTTGTGGAAGAAAAAGATGCAGAAGCTGCGGTTGCAATCCTACAAGAAGCTGGGGAAGAGGCTTCCGTTATCGGTAAAGTAACTGGTGAAGAAGGAGTGCAGTTTTCTTCATGAGTATGGTGAAAGTAGCTGTATTCGCATCTGGTACGGGGAGCAATTTCCAGGCTATGCTGGATACAGACAATCTCCCGTGTGAAATTGTTCTCCTCGTCTGTGATCAGCAGCAAGCTAGGGTTTTAGATAAAGCGAAGCAGCATGGTATTGAAACATTTGTCTTCTCTGCGAAGAATTATGAAAGCAAGGAAGCGTATGAAACGGAAATAGCGGAACAGCTGAGAAAGAAAGGAATCGAATGGATTTTCCTTGCGGGTTATCTGCGTCTGATTGGTCCGACACTGCTTGAAGCCTACGAAGGGAAAATTGTCAACATCCATCCATCGTACTTACCTGCCTTCCCGGGGAAAGATGCAATCGGTCAAGCTTTTGAAGCTGGAGTCGAGGAGACGGGTGTTACCGTCCATTTCATCGATGAAGGAATGGATACGGGGCCGATTATTGAGCAAGTTGCTGTTCCAATTTTAGCAAATGATACGAAAGAAACGTTACAAAAACGGATCCAAGCAGTGGAACACCGTTTGTATCCGCAAGTAATTAGAGAGCTAATACAAAAGTGAGGGATTTTTCATGGGGAAAAGAGCGTTAATCAGCGTTTCCGATAAAACGAATATTACAGAGTTTGCCAAAAATCTTGAGGGACTTGGAGTTGAAATCATTTCAACTGGAGGCACGTTACAAGCGATAGAAAGTGCAGGAGTTAAAGCGATTGCGATTGATGAAGTGACAGGATTTCCTGAAATTATGGATGGCCGTGTGAAGACATTACATCCGAAAGTTCATGGCGGACTACTTGGAAAACGCTCCAACGCCGGTCATAGGAAAGAAATGGAAGAAAATGAGATTGAGCCGATTGATATCGTTGTTGTCAATCTTTATCCTTTCAAAGAAACATTACAAAAGCAAGATGTATCAAAGGAAGAAATTATCGAGAACATTGATATCGGTGGCCCGACAATGCTTCGTTCTGCTGCAAAAAACTTTGAGGACGTGCTTGTGGTTGTGGACCCGGAAGACTATCCGCGGGTGCTTGATGCTTTGCAGGAAGATGATGCACCAATTGAACTGCGCCAGCAATTAGCGGCAAAAGTGTTCCGCCATACGGCAAATTATGATGCAATGATTGCAGGTTATTTCGCAGGAGAGACCAAAGAAGAATTCCCAGAAACCTATACGGTTACATATGAAAAAGTCCAGGACTTGCGTTACGGGGAGAACCCGCATCAGAAAGCAGCCTTTTACCGTGCACCACTAGCAACTGGAATTAGTTTAGCTGGAGCGAAACAGTTACACGGAAAAGAACTATCTTATAACAATATTCAGGATGCGAATGCGGCGCTTGAGATTGTCGGCGAGTATGAAGATGCAGCAGCTGTGGCGGTAAAGCATATGAACCCGTGCGGAATTGGCGTTGCTGCTAACCTGCATGATGCATATAAACTAGCGTATGATGCGGATCCGATTTCAATTTTCGGTGGAATTGTTGCACTTAACCGCGAAGTCGATCAAGCAACAGCGCAAAGTTTACGTGAAATATTCCTTGAAATCATTGTAGCACCAAGTTTTTCAAAAGAAGCACTGGATATTCTGACAGAAAAGAAAAACATTCGCTTACTTGAAGTAGATATGTCAGAGAACAAAGAAGTGAACCACAAACTGACAACTGTTGGCGGCGGTGTGCTTATTCAGCACCAAGATGCTGGACAAGTTACAGCAGACGATCTCCAAGTTGTAACGAAGAAGCAACCGACAGAACAAGAGATTGCTGATTTGCTATTTGCTTGGAAGGCAGTGAAACATGTAAAGTCGAATGCGATTGTGCTCGCGAAGGATAACCAGACAATTGGAATTGGAGCAGGCCAGATGAACCGGGTCGGCTCCGCTAAAATTGCAATTGAACAAGCAGGAGAGAAAGCGAACGGATCAGTGCTGGCGTCTGACGCATTTTTCCCGATGCCGGACACAGTGGAGAATGCAATTAAAGCAGGGATCACAGCAATCATTCAACCAGGCGGCTCGAAGCGTGACCAGGATTCGATTGATGTCTGTGATGAGCACGGGATTGCCATGGTTTATACAAATATGCGTCATTTCAAACATTAATTGAAATCGGGAAATAGAGGAGAATAGCGATGAACGTATTAGTTGTTGGTCGTGGTGGCCGTGAACATAGTATTGTTACAAAGCTAAAGGAAAGCGAGCAGGTTACAACCATTTTTGCAGCACCAGGAAATGCAGGTATGGCGGGAACGGCTGAATGTGTGGCCATTGATGAGATGGATATTGCCGGACTTGTAGCTTTCGCGAAAGAAAAGAAATGTGATCTAACTGTCGTCGGCCCGGAAAGTCCGTTGAATGCAGGGATCGCTGATGCCTTTCAGGAAGCAGGCTTAAAGATCTTTGCTCCGACAAAGGCGGCAGCTCTATTAGAAGGCAGTAAAAGTTTTGCAAAAGAATTTATGAAGAAATATGATGTGCCGACTGCCGATTATGCTGTTTTTAATGATGCGAACCAGGCGAAAGCATATATTAAGGAAAAAGGTGCTCCAATTGTTGTGAAAGCAGATGGTCTCGCTGCTGGAAAAGGAGTTATTGTTGCACTAACGGAAGAAGAAGCACTAGCAGCTGTTGATGAAATGCTTGTATCGAAAGCCTTCGCTGAAGCTGGTGCGACTGTCGTTATTGAAGAGTTCCTTGATGGGAAAGAATTTTCTCTCATGGCTTTCGTAAAAGAAGATAAGGTGTTCCCGATGGTGACCGCACGCGACCATAAGCGTGCGTTTGACGGAGATGCGGGACCGAATACTGGCGGTATGGGTGCTTTTGCTCCTGCTGACGATGTGACGGAGAAAGATCTGGACTTTGCGATGGAGCATATTTTACTTCGGACGGCAAAAGGGATGATTGCGGAAGGTCGTCCGTTCACAGGAATCCTTTATGCTGGACTGATTATGACGAAAGAAGGACCGAAAGTCATTGAATTCAATACGAGATTCGGTGACCCGGAAACACAGGTTGTCCTGCCGTTATTGAAAAATGATTTATACCAAGTGTTTATTGATGTGATTGATGGCGCGGATCCGAAGCTTGTCTGGGAAGACAAGGCTTGTCTCGGCGTTGTCGTTGCGTCGGTTGGCTATCCGGGGGCTTACACGAAAGGTATCGTGCTGCCAGCCTTGCCGGAAGGGCCTAATCCATTTACAGTACATGCCGGGACCGTGCTTGAAAATAACAGACTCGTTTCGGATGGTGGGCGTGTGCTTCTCGTTGGAGCTGCTGCTGATACGAGAGAGAATGCAGCGAAACTCGTTTATGAATCAATGGGTGAACTAAAAAGTTCAAACGACTTTTTCTATCGTACGGATATTGGTAAACTATAAAAGAACTGGGACAAGGGCACTGACCCCAATGTCATCAAGTTAAGCTATAAATAATTACAGTTAAACGATGACAAAGTTAAGCATAAACAGCATGAGGGTAACAAAAGTGAATTTATTTCTGCCTTCCCTTGTGAAGTAGCTACTTTTGGTTCGGGATTCACACATAAAGCTGTAATCATAAAAAATTATCCGACTTAATTCCACAGCTTCTAAAAACTTACTTTTAGTCAACATAATCACCCCTTATTGTTGGTATAATACCTTTACCAACAATAAGGGGTTTTGAAACCAGTTATGGAATTTCCTGTTTAGGGGTCAGAGCAAGTGTCCCAGTTATGATTAAGATGGTATGAAACGATTGGTTTCGTTCGATCAGGTCGGCTTCATACCATTTGGTACGCAGTAAAATTATTCTTTAACATTGCTGGCGATTTTTTGGATTTCTTCTTTTGATAGACCAGTTATTTCTTCGATGATATGAGGATCTAAGCCTTTTTTTATCGAATTTTTAACCAGTATTTCCTCCATTTCCTTTTTACCTAGTTCTTTACCTTCCTCACGAAACATATCAGCCAAGCTCATAATAATTTTGCTCCCTTCTGGGTGGGACATTGGGGTCAGAGCAAGTGTCCCAGTTATGATTAAGATG
>NZ_JAXHDC010000016.1:0-59898 GCF_037072045.1 Oceanobacillus sp. MO10714A
GTGTTTACACAAAAAAGCTGTTGTACAATCAGTTATCTGATTGTGCAACAGCCCCTTCTGGTTACCTTTAATTGATTTTACTATTAATAAAATTTATTGCTGTAGGCTCGTCTTGTTCAATAGCAATTTCTACTGCTTGTTTTGCTACATCTAGTAATAATTCGGTTTTTTCTTTTACTTTTTGTGATTGTTCTATGTTATTAGCAATTTCCTGTTGTTTTATTTGGGTAATCTTTGGAATAGGTAAATTCAATATATCTTCATCTCGAATGACTGGATATTGAGTACCTACATTAAATTTTAAAAGCCATTCTTTATAAACCTTTGAACGTAATAAAACTTTCAAAGTTTTATTAGTAAAATTACCTTCTTCTTTTTTACGCAATACTGTAAAGGCACTTGAAACAATTAAATTCTCTACATCAAAATCTATTATTGTTACTGCACCCCGGTTAGGCCTGACCTTAGATATTAATATATCCCCCTTTTTAGCCTCAATCTTAGCATTTGCTGGTAATTTTTCCGTTGCAATTCTATTGTACGTAGCAAATCCATTACCAATATTAATATCACCGATTTCAATATAATTATAATACCCTTCTGTTTTTTTCGAGGTATTCTTTACTTGCTCAAATTCTTTACCAATATAGGTAAAACCATTTTTATAACTCTTAATGATCTCTTCAATACCTTCATATTTAGGTTGATAATATTCAGCATCTAATCTTCCAGAATCAAAAAATGATTTTTTGAAATTCTTTACATTAATGTTTCTATTACTCAGCTCATAATCTTTGAAGGAAATTTCTTTTAATAAATCACTTTCAGCTTTTTCGTATTCATCGCTTAACTTATTGAGTAAAATTTGGCATTCAAGAGTGATTTGTTCTATCTTCTCTTGAAAGTCCATACTAGGTATTGGTATCTTTATATCTTGAAATTCAATAAGTTTAATTTCAGGTCTAGAAACTTTAATACCTCTTCTTCTTAACTGAGAATAACCATATTTTGAATTAAGAAATGTTGACAAAAAATAAGGGTTTAATACATCATCTTTAACTACAATTTTCGCAACATGTGCACTAGTATTTGCCTCAATTATATTTTTAGGTATAACAGCACTTTTACCATAATAAGCTCCAGTTTTCGTAACAACAACATTACCAGTTCTTAAAACAGATCTTTTTAAACTATTATGCAATTCATTACTTATATATCTGATACCACCACCATTTAGGTCAATGTATCCCTCTTTAACTGATTCACTAAGTAAATAAAGCACACCAGAATCTTTATATTGAGTAGCACCATGATCACCATCTGTAATTAGGTAGGTACAATCTTTTAATTCTTTTATAGGATAAGTTGATTTATTTAATATATCTACAATTCTTACAAACTCTTGCTTATAGTACTCTGAACCTATAGTAAATTGATTTTCCAGCTTTGATCGATTAAGCTCACATGCTTCCAGCCCTTTCAACAAATTGTTATATTTGACTTCATCGAAAGGGCTATTTACTTTCCCAAGAAAGAAAATCCTTCCTTTTTGGCAAACTCAATAAATGCTTCTGCTATACCATCTTGTGTTAATCCATCATGATTAAACAAGTCATGTTTTACAATTAAATGACCATGACTGTCTAACAAATATTCATCTAAATCTTCTGGTACATCATTGTAAATATCTGTTGGATTAGCTCCTTGGTTGTATTGTTTCGCATTGGGGTAATCTTTTTTACGGACAAAAATCTTATCACCACTACTATCCTTACTAGGTTCTTTCATAGTTGCAAAGAAAATAGGATAGTCTTCTACTTTTGGACATAATTCATCATCCCATTTCTGTACAAACAACACACTCGTTTTTGTACCAGTATGCGGTTTAAACACATTTCCATCTAATCCAACTACAGCTAAAATGCGGCACTGCTCTGCAATATACTCTCTGATTCTTTTATCACTGCTATTATTAAATCTACCTTGTGGTAAAACAATTGCCATTCTTCCGCCCGGTTTCAAGAAATCCAAGTTACGTTCAATAAATAGGATATCCCGTACTACGCTATTTTGGTATTTGCCATTTGCTCTTTTACCTAACTCGTATTTTGAGATAATCCTACTTTCTTTTATATCACCGGCGAACGGCGGGTTGGCCATAAGTACATCAAATTTAAAATCTCGATTACTATTTCTTTTAGTTCTTAACCTTTTTAACTTTCTCCAGCCTTCAAAATATATATCTTGCCAATTTTCATCCTCTGTTCTTTCGTCCCAACGTTCATAATCTAATGTATTTAAATGAAGAACATTTGTTTGACCATCTCCTGCAATCAAATTTAATGTTCTTGCCACACGAACTGTTTTTTCATCAAAGTCGATTGCAAACACTTTATCTTTTACATAATCAACACAACGTGGAGGTTTAAGTTCTGATGTGAATAGATGACTCTTATTTAATCCTTCATCTTCCATTATTTGTTCCCAAACATGGAAAATTGTATGAACCGTAAATCCACTACTACCAGCTGCTGTATCAATCATAGTTTCATGTTCTTGCGGATTTAACATTTTCACACACATATCAATAACATATCTAGGTGTGAAATATTGACCCTTCTCTCCTTTACTACTTTTGGATATTAGGTATTCAAATGCTTCATCAACTACCTCAAGGTTTGAATTAAATAGTTTAACATCTTGTAAGGATGCAACACAGATGGATAAATGAGAAGGTGTTAGCATTATTTGTGCATCATTGGTGAACACACCTTCCCACTTATTTTTTGCTCTATCAAATAATCGTTGAACTTTTTCTTTTAATTCACTTTCTGTATCACCATAATTTCTAAATTCTAAATGACGATTACTGTTTCTACCACTCTCCATCTCATCATATAACTTCGTAAAGATTAATTTAAATACTTCTTCAAAAACATCCACACCTGCATTAGCCAAGACTTCATCTTCTAATTCTAAAATTAAATCTTTTAATGATTTACGTTCTGTTACAAGCTTATCTCTTTCCACTAAGTCATCGATGGTCCAGCGTTCTTCCAATATATCAGAAAGCTTTTGATCAGCCTTTGGCATTCCCGGTATATCCTCAAAATAATTCGGGTCTTTCCGGTGATAGTATGATATTGAATCACCGTTAGTCCAAATACCAATAGGTGCACCAGTAGCATTACAATATGATTTTAACTGTTCTTTCCCATCTTTTAATTTTGGTTTTTTTAATTCAACTATTATATAAGGAGAAGTAGTTTGGTGTTTATCAAAAATAACAATATCTGCTCGTTTCTTCTCCCTACCAAACGAAACAGCATATTCTACTTCCATTCTATCTAGGGAGTACCCCATATCTTCGGTTAGCACTATGATATATAATTGACGTATAACTTCTTCTGGTGTTAGCCTTATATCCCTTTTTCTAATATAGCAATTAAAATAAGGAACAACCTTACCGCGCATTTCTTTTGTAAAAAAATTGCTTTCAATAAAATCTATCTTCTCTTGACTAAATTGAGTCAATTTGTAATTTGAATCTTTTAAAATATCGGATAACTGCATTCTTTACCCTCTTCCCTCCATGAATTTTCTTATGTTAACATACAACAATTAATTTTACTAGTTAATCTGGTTTTTGTAAAAAACATTCTTTAATTTATAAAAAGCCCCTACACTATGCCTGTTATTTCATAAGAGCATAGAATAGAAGCTTCAAAGTCATTTAGGGTGATTATAGCCATCAGATAACCCAATTGTGCCATCTTTTTGGTCCATTTGTGTAAAAGTGACCCAATTCGCGGTGATATAGACTTCTTAACCTAGCTTCAGCTGCTTACCCTTGACCACCATGCCACTTCTAAGTTCACTAGAAGCTCCAGCGGAACTTAGAAGTGATTGTTGGTCTTACGCTTGATGCAAATGAATCCTTAAGGCTTTACTTTTGCCATTTTGCAGTCCAAAATCCATTACCACGGACACAAACAAGCTTAAGAGTAGTGGCGTTATTGCTAAACATGGCAGAGGTGGAGTTAATCTATGTCTTTCTTCATTTAGGCACCCTTTATTCTTTATATAATTCTCTATTTCACATAAAGACAATAGTATTTTTATGTGTATTTATATATATTATTAGACTAGCCGTAATTAATTTTTGGATTTAAGATACAGCTTACTTATATTTGTTTTTAGATGGGTAAAACTGTTATTAATCAGACTATAGAGCCAATTTTCCTCTCCTTCGTTTGCTGTCATGATCACAGCGATCGTCGGGGATATTTTTAGCTACTCTTTCATGTCTTCTATTGATTTGTTTTATTGCACCCTCATAAAGGTTTTACTTTTCTTGCTATCAAAATACGGACCTTTTCCTAGGAACACTCCATCTGGAATTCTTTTTTCTCATAAACAAGATATTTTATACCGGCAACTTGAAATTGTCTCTTCCTCTTCAACTTTTGCTATTTTTTCAAAATCACTTATCTGAAATAAGATCCACGTTATCTCAGAACCGATTTAATCCCTACTAAACACATCCCGCGTATAAACCTTCTCTTTTACTTCCTTCAGCTCCTCAGACAAGCGGTTAGCAACTATCACATCTGCCTCTGCCTTAAATGCCTCAAAGTCCTTAAACACACGTAAACCGTCAAACTCTTCAGCATCTAGTACAGGCTCGTAGATAACTACTTCTATACCTTGTTCCCTGATTCGATTAATAACATCTTGTATCGCTGACTGTCTGAAGTTGTCGGAACCAGTTTTCATTGTTAATCGATAGACGCCTACTACTTTTGGATTCCGTTTTGTAATCATATCTGCAATATGATTCTTACGAGTATCGTTCGAGTCAACAATCGCTCGAATGATATCATTCGGTACATCTTCAAAGTTAGCAAGCAACTGCTTTGTATCCTTTGGTAAGCAGTAACCGCCATATCCGAAAGATGGATTATTATAGTGGCCACCAATTCGCGGATCTAATCCGACACCTTCAATGATTTGCTCACTGTCCAAGCCTTTTACTTCGGCATAGGAATCTAATTCATTAAAGAATGATACTCGCATGGCGAGATATGTATTAGCGAATAATTTAATTGCTTCAGCCTCGGTGGAATCTGTGAATAATACAGGTATATCTTCCTTAATTGCACCTTCTACTAAAAGGTCTGCAAACTTTTTAGCACGCTCTGATCGCTCTCCAACAATAATTCGAGACGGATGTAAGTTATCATATAATGCTCTACCTTCTCTTAGGAACTCTGGAGAGAAAATAATATTATCACTATTAAACTTCTCACGTATTTCCTTTGTATATCCTACTGGTATCGTTGATTTAATAATCATAACTGCATCCGGATTTACTTCTATAACATTTTCAATAACCGATTCAACAGAACTTGTATCAAAGTAATTTTTCTCTGGATCATAGTTTGTAGGAGTAGAGATAATAACATATTCTGCATCTCTAAAAGCTTCAGTTGAATCTGTTGTAGCTTTTAAATTCAATTCCTTTGTTTCTAAAAATGTCTCGATTTCGGTATCCGCGATTGGAGACTTTTTATTATTGATCATGTCTACTTTTTCTTGGATGATATCTAATGCAGTTACTTCATTGTGCTGGGCTAAGAGGACTGCATTGGATAAGCCGACGTAGCCTGTTCCTGCGACTGTTATTTTCATGAAATATGCTCCTTACTACAATTAAATTGTTACCTTAAATCAATGTTTACAA
This sequence comes from Oceanobacillus sp. MO10714A, assembly GCF_037072045.1. Taxonomy (NCBI): domain Bacteria; kingdom Bacillati; phylum Bacillota; class Bacilli; order Caryophanales; family Bacillaceae; genus Oceanobacillus; species Oceanobacillus sp. MO10714A. The sequence goes on from NZ_JAXHDC010000016.1 coordinate 5,744, forward strand.
TCAACTATTTCTTGTTATAATACTCCACATACCAATCGGCGAACTTCTGCAAACCTTCCTCAATTGGTGTCTCTGGTTTAAAACCAATAGCTTCATGCAATAGTTTGGTTGATGCATAAGTTGCAGGAACATCACCTGGTTTGATTGGCTCATATACCTTATTGAATTCTACCTCTCTATCTAATGCATTACTTAAAGCCTTCTCAAGAGCTCCGATAAACACCATTAATTTCTCAGGATTATTATTTCCAATATTAAAGACTTTATGCTGAACGTCTTCATCCTGAGGTGGATTGTTAAGCAGTCGTACAATTCCCTCTACAATATCGTCAATGTACGTGAAATCACGGTATAGGTCATTTTCAAAGTCTCCATTATTGAAAATCTTAATTGGTTCTTCGTTAAAGTATTTATCTGTAAAACCGAAATATGCCATATCTGGACGTCCCATTGGACCGTAGACAGTGAAGAAACGCAATCCAGTCGCAGGAATCTTATACAAGTGACTATATGTATGAGCCATTAACTCATTTGATTTCTTGGTCGAAGCATATAAAGAAACAGGTGTATCTACAAAGTCTGTCTCTTCAAATGGTACCTTCTTATTTGCTCCATAAACTGAGCTTGAGGAAGCATATACTAGATGATCTACTGGATAATGGCGACATGCTTCTAAGACATTATAGAATCCTATAATATTACTTTGTATGTATACATCTGGATTTTCAATGGAATATCTTACTCCTGCTTGTGCGGCAAGGTTTACTACTATTTGTGGTTTGTACTTTTTAAATATATTGTCTACTGCTTCTTTATTAGCAATATCATCTTTTATGAAGATAAAATCCTTTTGACTTTCCAATTGTTCGAGACGCGATTGTTTTAAATTTACATCATAGTAATCATTAAGATTGTCTATGCCAATAACTCTGCAGCCTTCGTCAAGTAATCTCTTTGATAGGTAGCTTCCTATAAATCCTGATGCGCCAGTAATAAGGTATGTTTTATTTTTGCTTAATAAATGATTGGTCAATTAAAAAACTCCTTTTTATCTATACTGAATTTATAGCTCGTATATGTTTTTAAATTTTCTATTCATAGCCATCAAATAATTAGCATAATTTTATTACAATAGAAACACTTTTACCAATTACCACTTTTATTTCTTCCAAAATTATACTAACGATTTATTCTATATTATTTAAATACTTCGTTTTAGGCGAGAATTCTATTATAAACAACTATAATTTTAACTTCAGTACTTTGCTCCTAAAGATCTTTATTAATAATAAATAAATTATTGCTGCAAATAAGCCATGTATGATTAATCCTATTAATGAACTTTCAATAATAATTATATTTTTTAATAAACTTAATGTTATTATTGATAATCCAGTTATAGCTATGATTTTTCCGTTTTCATATGCAAATTCTTTTATATTGAAATATATCGGAAACTTCTTCTTGAACCTTATACTAATAAATAGCAAACTTGAAAAAGATGCTAAGGCTGTTCCAATTACTACACCAAATAAACCATAATATATAGAAAGTATTAGGCTGAAAACTATATTTAACATACTTATCAATATACTATTCACAAAAGGAGTGAATGTATCTTTATTAATATAAAAATAACGATAAAGCAATTCTCTTATGGCGTTTGTTGGCAATGATATTGCTAAAATTAGTCCTACCAAAAATATGATTAATGTGTTCTCACTTGTGAACTCTCCTCTTTCAAAGAGAATACTAATTGCTTCTCTTCCACTTGAGTAAAACAATAGAAGCATAAAACACATTAGTGCATTTACTAATAAAATATAATCAGCTAAGCTATTCTGTCTATCTTTGCTATTATTCTTTTTAACTAATTTCGGGTATACAAAGGAAGTTATATTCCCTAGTAGTAAAATATTCACCATACTAATTATAGTATTTGCATAGGTTAATGTAGAAATACTTCCTATTGGCAATCTTGCAGCAATTAATGTATCTATTAATAATGATATTTGATGGACTCCTGTACTTAACATTGTTGGAAAGAATAGCACCATCATTTCTTTAAAGCTTTGGTTTTTTAAATTATAACTAATTTTATATTCAAAACTTGATTTCTTAAGATAATAAATATGAAAGATAAAGTTCAGACCAGCAGTTACTAATATAATAAAAGCGTAGTAATAAATGTTGTTATTAACTAATAACAACATTACTACTAGTAATATATTTGAGAAGAGTACTATTAATCGTTGAACAGTAAACTTATCATTAAATTCAAGAACTCCTTTAGCTAGTCTTATTAACGACTCTATAAAACCAGTTATAGCAGTAAATACTAATATATTACTTGCAATTTCTATGAAGTAATTACTGCTGGAGCCGCCAGCCAAGATAATTATTTCTCCTCTAAAGGTTAACAAGATAACTAGCAACGTAAAACCAATCGTATAAATGACAGTTATAAATATGTTAATAGCCTTTTTATTAACTGTATCTCTTAGATATGGAATAATAACTGTTGAAACTCCTGCACCAATAAAACTATATATAAAAGTAGAAATCCTATTAGCAAGGTTAAATGCATCAAGTTCAGCGCTTATTCCAAAATAGGATGCAACAATAGCACTTTTAATCAAAACAAATACTTGCGTAATAATTGTCAATAAAATCATAGTATTTAATTGTTTAAATACATTTATATTATTATTCAAAAACTACACTCTCTCTGATTGTGTATTTAATAACACCTTATCTAACTCTTTGAAATGGTTTTCTGCAGCATTTACTTGCTTAGATATGTCCAAAATTTCATTATCCTTACAAGTGTATACATCCTTAGCTTGTAAATTATATAAATCATCAAAAGTAGAGTAAAAATCAGTATAACCAACGTCTTTCATAACATTTGTCATTTTCTCACTGTAAGCAATAGGGAATACTGGTTTACCGTATAGCCAACCTAGTATCATCGAATGGAATCTCGTAGCAACTACAAAATCTGAAGTAGCTATAATGCTCAAAGTCTCTTCGATATCTAGTTTATAAAAATGTTTTTTTATTTTCTTTCTGTATTTTTTTGGTGTTAATTTTGTGATAGAATTAATTGCCTCATCATCACCCTCATGCTCACAAAATGAAATCAATGTAACATTGTATCCGTTATTTATAAAGTACGTAGCAATATCTTTTATCTTTTCATAATAAATAGAGTCAGATTCCTTTAATTCTTCTCTAAATGAAGGTTTTATTACTGATATTACGATATTTTTATTCTGACTTTTAATAAGATCATTGTTAACATTGCTATCTAATTGAAATACAATATCATCAGCAATTCTAACATTTTTTAAATCCTTAAAAAGGTTAAATGAATACTGATCTCTAAAACAAATATCGGTATACTTCTCTATTACACTCTTATTTAATAAATAAAACTCTTCATCGTAATAAGGTCCAAAGTTTGCACCCAATACGAAAAAAGGTTGATTTTTTACTAACATCCTTTTTTTCCGTTCTGTATTCTCTCGCCATCCTTCTCTTTGCATAAAAATTGAACCACCTATTTGTACTCCAACATCACAGGTCTTTGCTACATAATTTCGAACAGTGTTCTTTCTTTTTAATAATTTTAAGAGAAAATTAAAACCTCTTATAATATATGAATCGGATGGTACTATATGTAAATTCCCTAAGCTACTAGTTAGTTCCTTATACTTTCTAGGTGCAAATAAAACAAACTTAGTATTTGGATATCTTTCACATAGTATTTTTATAAATAAATCATCACCTAAATTTATTCCGCTGTATGCATATAGCATTACTTTTTTCATTTTCTCATTCCTTTTATATAACAAATATAATAACTTTAAAACTACAATAGAAACTAATGTATATATTAACTAGAAGAATATATTTCCTTAATTTGATTTAGATAGCCTCTTAAGCTAAACTTATTTAATTTCTTCTTATTTAATTTTAATTTATGATTACCTTCTATTATATTTACTGCTTTCTCAGCCCACACTTCTTTTCCTTTTGACAATGGAAGAAATTCTGATAAACCAACATCAACTACTTTAGGAACAGAATCAGAAACTAAACAAGGTACTTCCATAGCTTGAGCTTCTAATAAAGCAATACCAAATCCTTCTCGTAAAGAAGGAAAAATAAATAAGTCAGCATCTTCCAATATACTAGGTATATCAGAGTCAGGTGGTAAAAAATCAACTTCAGAATTTAATCCAAGTGAATTTACCCTTTTTTGCAATAGCTGCTTATAATCATCCTTAAATCCTACTAGCTTTAACTTGATGTTTGGAATTTTTTTAATCATCAATGGCAACATCTCTATTAAAAACATTTGATTTTTATTTTCAGAAAACGAGCCAACATTAACTATATTGATTTTTTTTAGGTTATTTCCACAGTTATTTTTTTTAAATTTCTCAAGATCTATACTATTATAAATGACTTTAGATGTTTTTTTAGATAAATATTCATTACCAAAAATACTATTAAAAGATTCTTCAGTACAACCTATTTTTATATTTGAAGTTTTATTTGTTAAAAGTTGTAAAGTCTTATTATAAATATATTTTATATAGTTGTTTCTGATAAAATGATCTCTGTTTGTATGACTATGAGATATTCTAATTTTAACCCCTGCAAAATATGCGGCTAAAGTACAGATACCACTTTCCAATTCATTGTGGCAATGTATCGCATGATAGTCTCCACTTCTTTTTAGGATTTTATAAGTTCCTATTAAGATTCTAAATGGTTTAATAATCTGTAATATTTTTCTCATAATTTTATTTTTTTTATCTGATGTTGGAATCCTAAAAATTTCCCCATACTTAAGAAATTCGTCATCGTAATATCTAATATCATTAGTAAATAGTAATATATCAAATTCAAAATCTGAGGATAGGTTTCTAACGATTCCCATGATTATATTTTGCGTACCACCATTACCTAAACCACCCACGGATACTTGAAGTATTTTTTTCTTTTTCATTTATTACTCCTTTATTTCATTGTGAGTTGAAGCAATTAGCTCAATTATTGATTATTTATTACAATTCTAAGCGTTTTAAGGTTTTATACTAGATGATCGCTAATCCTTTATAAGTTAATTTGCTTAACATTTATCTTTCTACTGTTTTTAAACCTTCTAAAATTAGCTCCCGATGAGATTCACATTCAATGATATTTTCGATAACTAGTAATTTATCATTTTTATATTTTCTTTTTAATAATAGATTGTTTAATAACCTTCTATCTATCCCTGATAACCATCTATTCTCTCCAGATAATCGTCTCAAGTAATTAGGGAGATTTTCTTTCGCATAGCTTTTATAATTTTTTTGAACGAATCCTTCCTCTAGTATTTCAGAAGAGCGTTTTAAAAAACCAGATATTATTATCTCAGCTTCTTTTTTTTCTGCTAGTTGAATTCCTTGATCCGTTTTAAAAACTGGAATATAATTCACCTCAAATTTATCTGTAAAAGACGCTTTAATCAAAATGCTGTTATTCCAAAACTCATTATTATACTTATTAAATATAAAGTTTCCTTGACCATAAATTATTGTGGATCCTTCAAATTTCTCAAAAGCCCCTACACAATGGCTATGTTGACAAACAACTAAATCAGCCCCTTTTTGGGCTATTTTTCTACATACTTTTTGCAAATAAGGAGAAGGATAACGGTAATGCTCTTTCCCACCATGGTATAAAACAATAACATAGTCACAACGATCCTTTAATTTCCTTATATGATCCAAGCTTTCTAAAGGGTCAAAAGGATTTGCTCCTGGGTCCATTTCCGTAGCAATTGTAAATTCATTTTCGGCACATGCGTATATTCCAACTGAAATGCCATGATGAGTTAATATATAAGTTTCAGAAGCTTGATTAATATTTTCCCCGGCTCCTATTGATGGTATATCATGTTCCTTCAATAATCGTTGCGTTGAGTATAATCCTTCCAGTCCTTGGTCCAATATATGATTATTTGCTAGTGTGACTAAATCAGGATTTAAGGCACTAATACCTTTTATTGCTTGTGTTGGAGCTATAAGATTTGGCCCATTTTTATCAATTGGGTTCTTTTGATCGGTTAACGGAACTTCTAAATTAAATATACGAAAATCTGCAGTACGCCATATATTATATAAATTAGAACCTAGTAATTCTTTAACTTGACCAGATTTAAACAAATTAAAATTTGACTCAGTAGGTACTACATCTGCACCAATTATAATTTCCATGAAATTCAACCTTTCAATGCCCTTTATTTGTCTTTTCTTGCAGATTTAATAGACTGCCAATTTTTCTATTCCAGACGGAAGGTTCAAATTTTCCAAATCCACTCATTGGAAAAAAAGTAAGCTCGCCAAAGTATATTTTCCCTTTAACATAATAAAAGTCAACACGCACAAAGGGAAACTTTTCTGATAGCTTTTCTGATAGCCACAGCATTTCTTCATATCGGTCAGGTCTATTGATTTCTTCTGTAGAATTAGGAGATTTTTGCAAGCCAGTAAACTCCATGTGACGCCATTCAGTGTCAAAAAAGTCAATTGTAGTTCCACCATCAGAAGACCTATCTTTAATCACTTGACAGTACTTAGGTTTTCCATTAAAACAATATATTTTATAGTCTGTTAAAGATTGTGTTTTTTCATTTTCGCTTAAATACTTTTCACAAATGATACGGGGTTTAATATCCTTATAAACCCATTCACGATTTCTCCAATAATAGTTAATTTTAAGCCACTTTCTTAATTCTTTAAACTTTACGTTCCAATCTATCAAGTTTTTATCTTTACAAACAAAATTATAACCAGAACTGTGTGTTGCTTTTAAAACGAATGAGTTTGGCAATTTTTCAAGATTTATTTCATCAACTGATTCATACACACCATACAATTCATTTAAAAAATCACTGCCTATTTTTTCACTTATAATTTCACGTACTTCATATTTATCAGCACATTTTACCGCAAAAGGGTCATACCAATAGAGCTTTAACCATTGTAATTTATCAGCAAATTCTATTGGATTTTCTAACTCCGGTTCCCTACCGACATATTTTTTGAAACGTTTATTAATTAGTTCCTTGTCTGTAAAACAATGCTTATAATAGAAATTAAGTACATCTTGATAAAATGAAATTATTAATTCATTTTTTTTCATCTTTTCTTTTATTAATGCAATCATTTATAGACTACCTTTCTTATTGGGTATTGATACTTTTTTCTGAATACTAATAATTGAAAACGAAATACAAATTAAAAATTGAATATAAAATGCATTATAGCTCACTAACCCTGTATCTATAATTACTATAGTTAATACAGATACAAAAGCGAAAGCATACAAATTCCCTTTGACATTATAAGTTTTCTTTATAATGTATGTGTATCCTAAATAATAGACAATTGTTCCAAATAAGCCGATTCCAACTAATAATTCAATATAGTTATTATGTGAATATCCAAAAGTAGATGCAAAAAGTTGCTGGAAATTATTTATCCCATATCCCAATACAGGCTGTTCATAAAAATATAAGAGACCTTGCTCTATCATTGTCATTCTAAGAGCCGTGCTTCCGTCTACTACTCCAGTATCTGTGAAATTTGCTAAAAATCCTTCAAGACGGACTCCCAACACATCATAAAAAAATGGAATGTTCATTACCAAATAAAAAGTCAAAGTAGTAAGTAACAATACAATTGTTGCCTTACCGACTTTATGTTTCTTTGAGCTGAAGATTATAAAAAGTCCTATACTAAAGATAAGTATAAACAAAGCTTTTCTTGATCCGGATAACAATGTTAAGAAAGTAAATAGACTAATTAATAGAATGTATAGCAATTTAATCTTTTTTATTTTTGTTGTTTTTATTAATAAAACAAGAATAAAAGATGAAATAGCCATATTCATACCTATGTAATTAGCATTCCATCCTTCACCTAAAACGTCTACACCTATCCTTATGCCTTCTAATGTAGTAACGTCTACATTAATAATAATGTAAAGCGCCATTATAACCTTTGAATATATAAACAACTTTAATAACTCATAAATGTCTTCTTTTTCCTTTATTAACATTGACATGTACGTATACGGTATAAAAACTGCTAAAGATCCAGCTACTCCACTTCGAGCCAAATCAATATTATTTGCCCATAAAACAGAAAGTAATATACAAAAATTCACTACAAATCCCCAAATTATATATCCATTAACTCTTACTTTAGATAAAAGTATCATATAACATAAAATTACTGCAGTTAAAACAATGGAAGACCAGTAGATGGTTTGATTATAACGTAACGGCGGGAGTGTAGTAATTACAAAAAAACAAAAAAGGGCCCATTTATGAACCTTAAATTGTACTAATTTTTCATTTTGAATTAAATTTGATTTAATCATAATAAACTCCATATATCAAATTTTCGACAACAGATAAAGTAAATCTAAATTTCCAATTCACCTTATAAAAAAATATAAAGTTTACATATTTATATTTTTCATCTGGGTACTTAATTGTTAAGAATATTAGTGTAAAGACCTTCTAATTTTTTTATCTCTTCTTCTACAGAAAATCCATTTCGTTCAACTTGCTCAGCACCTTTTTTCCGGTCATCAAAGTTTTCTAGAAGTAATAATTTTTCCGCCCAATCTTTAGATGATTTGTTAAGAGAATATGTTTGACAATTATAATTAACAATTACCTCTCTTGTAATAGTATCAGAATATAGTGCTGGCAGACCAGATGTTTGAGCTTCTAATAGAGCATTAGGAAACCCTTCGTAAAAAGAAGGAAATAAAAATGCATCAGATGCAGAAAGTAAACTAGATATGTCATTTCGGTTGCCCAACATTAGTATTTTTTCATTAATTCCTAAATCTATTGCTTTATCTCGAATCTCTTGTTCTAAATGTCCTGTACCTACCAATAATAATTTAGATTTCGGTTTGAACTTTAATAAGTCTTTAAATACTTCCAATATAAAGAGATGGTTCTTTTGATATCTAAGTGCTCCAACATTTATAATAGAAAAATGATCCTCAATATTTAAATTCTGCCTCATATTAATTCTAGACTGATGATTATATTTAAAATCTTCTACATCTATTCCGTTATTGATTACTGTATAATTTGATTTATTACCGAACATCCATTTTCCTGCTTTATCCGAAACAGCAAACATTACGATTTTTCTCTTTGGCAGCCTTAAAATATTTATAGAATGTAGTAATTTGTTTTTATGTAATCTTGGAGTATTTGCATTCCTACTATGAACTATTACTCTGTTATTATATTTCAACGCCATCAAGACTGGAGATATGTTACTTAAAGAATTTAAGTGGCAATGAACTATATCGAACTTCTCTTTCTCAAACAATTTTTTCAACTCTTTATTGCTTTTTAATGGGTTTTTGCTTCTTTTTGTAATTTTATAAAATCTACTCCCCATGTGTAAAAACTCATCATGCCAACACGGTTTTTCATTTCCCATAACAAGGAAATCAAATTGAAATTTATCTTTATTAATATGGGTAGTGATTTTTTTTAGATATGTTTCAATTCCTCCTAAGGAAGAACTAAGACCGAAATGCAGTATCCTTACCATTGATTATTATCCCCTTAACATAATGTCCGTTTAATTTCATAAAAAAGTACAACTAATTTAAAGTCAAATAAAAATCTTTTATATTCTTAACTTGTTCTTTAATATCATACCCTGATGCTCTAACATCTTCATAGGTCCTAATACGATCAGCAAGATGATTATTTTTAGCCTGAAGAATTCTTTCTACCCACTTTTCTATTGGGCAGCTAAGTGATAAATCAGTTATTACATTTGTTATATGGACGTCATTTGGAACTCCATCTGATACAATTGTCGTTAGTCCTGATGCCTGCGCTTCTATTGCTGCCATGCCAAATGCTTCATATCGAGACGGGAATAAAAAAATATCCATAGAAGATAGCAATTCAGCTATATCCGATCTATTTCCAAGAAACATCACGGAGTTTTCCAACCCCATTAGTTTTACTTCTTTTTCAATTCTTTCCATATCTTCACCAGTTCCAATTAGCATCAGCAAGGAATTACTATCGTTTTTGTAAAGTTGCCTGAACAATCTTATAATAAAATCTTGATTTTTCGGATAATAAAACCTTCCTATATGACCTATAACAAATCTATCTTCAATATTATAATTTTTCCTATACTCATCACGGACTTTTAAATTGAATTTAAGTTTATCTACGTCAATCCCATTTTTTATAATTTTGGCTTTCCCATTTTTTACTACGCGGCTATTTTTACCATATAACCATTCTATAGCAGATTGAGAGCAACCAAAGTAATAATTTGACATAGATTTCATTGATTTTGCTAAATTATTTACTAGTATTCCTCTTAATCCAGGTTTTGACCTATTACTATGCGCATGAGCAATTCTATACTTAATTCCATTTTTTTTTGCATAGTACATATAAAATAAGCCAAATGTAGTCCAATGTCCGTGGACAATTTTGTATTCATTGTGAGCTTTAAAAAAATCATCTAATTGCTTGAAATATAATAATATATTTTTATCTTCCATAACTGAAAATCTATAAATTTTTCCACCTAAGGATTCTATCTCTTGGTCATAGTCTCCCTCTTTTGTATAATGTGTTAAAAAATCAAATTGAATTTTCTCTCTATCAATATTTCTATATATATTCATTAAAAATGTTTCAAGCCCTGCACGATGCATTCGACCAACGACTTGTAGAACTCTTATTGGCTCCATTTGTAGACCACCTCAACACCTATCAATTAAAAATAAATATTTATACAAATTGCTCTCTTGCATTCCATGAAATTATAATATAATTTAAATAGGCTTAATCTCAAAGCATTAATGTCATAATGATAAAGCTAACAAATAGACATTTTTAATTACTAGAATTTTTTCTCAAAAAGTTATTTGATAACCATTTTAGAAACCACATAGGTGAAATATACATTATCATTTGACCTATAACAACATACATGTAATCTAAGAATGAGCAATGACCTCTCCGCCAAATAGCATATTGAACATCAATATAACTTTTGCAATATGACCAGCTTTTTCTGCGTTTAAAATTATCTTCATTCGATCTAAATAATACTAATGATTCATCAATATTAGCTGCCTTACAGCCGTTATTAATCATTCTTGAGAATAAATCTAAATCTTGTTTACGCCTAAAAGCCCCATAACCACCACATCGTATTACTTCGTTTTTTTTAAACATGACAGCTGGATGGTTAAAAGGGCTTCTTCTTCTCATAAATTTAACTATTTCTTCATGTTTTATAGGTACTTTTCTTGAAGAAACTATATTATTAGGACTGTCATAAAACTCATCAATCATAGCACCAACTATACTTAAATCAGGGTTGGTTGTAAATTCCTCAATTTGTTTTTTACACCTATTAGGTAATGATATATCATCGGTATCCATTCTAGCTACTAGCTCATTTTTACAATGTTTTAATCCTTCGTCCAAAGCCCGACCTAAACCTACATTTTTCTTCAGGGGAACAATTGTAAATAAATCGGGAAACTCCAATAAATAATCTTCAATTATTTTTTCTAGTTCTTCCGTAAGTACCCCATCCTTAACGATAACAATTTGATCCGGGAACAGACTTTGAGATAGCATACTATCTATACTCATTCTGAAGTATTCCGGATTTTCTTTGTAATAAACAGACATAAGGACGGAATATTTTAATGCTTGTTGATGTTGTATATTAACTTGACTAATAGACATGATACTTACCTCTCTGTTATTATTATCGATTCCTTAAGATTTCTTATTTGATAGTCACATTTATATTTACTTAGAGACTTTTCATAAACTAAATTCCCAAACACTTTATCTATAATCCCAATTTTACCACTCATTAACTTCAATATCGGATTAAATACAGTAACAAGTTGAATAGATTGTCCATGGACTTCTGAAATCAAACGTACCATTTCACTCGTCTTTACAAATTCCTTATTCTGCGGGAAAAACAAGCCATCTTCCTTGTTATCTATTATTAATCGAAGAAATTCTGACAAATTATCAATATGTAACATACTGCGCTCATTCTCTATATCAGGAAATACAGATAGTTTTCGTGCCGCTTTTGCAAGCTTAGGATAATTTCCTTTTGAATTCTTACCGTAAATCATTGGAGGACGGATAATTGCAACTTTAAAATTCTCACTTTCTAGTGGTTTAATTCCATTTTCGGCCTGGAGCTTGCTATTTCCATAGAAATTACTTGGTTCTGGAATAGTATTTTCATCAATTACTTTTCTATCACTACTTCCTTCACCGTATACAATAATACTACTCATAAAAACGAATTGCTGGACACCCTCAGCTTTAGATTTTTCAGCAACTTCTATCGTCAAATCTCTGTTTACTCTATAATAAAGTTCTTCCATTTTAGGATCTTTGGAAACATGCGCAATTCCCGCCACATGCAATACAACATCATATCTAGAAAAGTCACGTTCTCTCCACGTTTCATCCCTCAAGCTAATCTTTTCTACTTCATATTCTCCAGGATAATTCTCCAGCCACGTTTCAAAAGAATTGCCGACATAACTATTTTTTCCAGTAATCAAAATTCGCTTCATTTTGTCGTCTCCTCGTTACTGGCTGCCTCTTCCCGTTTAGCTACACCGGTTCCGCCTTCTACAACACCATCACTTTTTACGACACTAATAAAGCTGCCAATAAAACATTTCAGGTCGAAACTGAAGCTTCTCCGTTTCACATACTCTCCATCAAGTTTTGCCTTGACAGCTATCGGCAGTTCATCTCTTCCGTTAATCTGCGCCCAACCTGTGAGTCCGGGTTTTACATCATTTGCACCATACTTATCTCTTTCTTCTATTAAATCATATTGATTCCACAATGCTGGGCGGGGACCTATCACACTCATCTGTCCTGCTAAAATATTTATGATTTGCGGAAGTTCATCGAGTGAAGTTTTTCTTAAGAACTTCCCTACTTTCGTAATATATTGATCCGGATTTCCTAAAAGGTGTGTAGGAGTATCCTGCGGCGTATCAATCCTCATCGTTCGGAACTTCAAAATATTAAAATGCGTTTTATGTATAGCAACTCGCTTCTGCTTGAAAAGGACAGGCCCTTTCGATTCTATCTTAATAGCTAAAATCAAAAGGATAAATACTGGTGATAGAATAACTAATCCTGTAAGGGAAAGGATAATGTCTATTAATCTTTTCATTTTCGAGTAGAACATATCAAAGTGACCTCCATCACCAACTGTTAATTTAGATTATTTTAGCATATTAACTTCTTTAACTTTTTCTACTAGATATTCATACAATTCATCTTTCATTTCTGGATCCTCTAAAGCAAAATCAATCGTCGTCTTAACAAACCCCATCTTCTCCCCAACATCAAATCGTTTCCCAGCAAAATCATAAGCATACACATTTTGAATCTCATTTAACTTTTCAATCGCATCCGTTAATTGAATTTCTCCACCAGCACCAATCTCATGCTTACCTAAAAGATCAAATATTTCAGGAGTAAAAACATAGCGACCCATAATTGCTAAGTTTGAAGGTGCCGTTCCTTTTGCTGGTTTTTCCACAAATTTTTTAACTTTGTATCTTCTTCCTTCTTTTTCTCCTGGATCAACAATACCGTACCGATCTGTTTCATTTTCTGAAACCTGCTGAACACCTACAACAGAGCTACCTGTTTCATCGTACTGTTCAATCAATTGTTTCAATCCTGGTGTCTCAGCCTGTACAATATCATCTCCAAGAAGCACCGCAAAAGGTTCATCCCCAATAAATTTCCGAGCACACCAAACTGCATGTCCCAATCCCTTTGGATCTTTTTGGCGTATGTAATGCAAATCAATATTAGAGGCGTGATTAACTTTTTCTAACACATCATATTTCTCTTTATTTAATAGATTTTGTTCTAATTCATAATTATGATCAAAATGATCTTCAATTGCCCGTTTTCCTTTTCCTGTTACAATAATAATATCTTCTATGCCAGATTCAATTGCTTCTTCCACTATATATTGAATAGTAGGCTTATCTAAAATTGGCAGCATTTCTTTCGGCATCGCCTTTGTTACTGGCAAGAATCTTGTTCCAAGTCCAGCCGCCGGAATAATCGCTTTTCTTACTTTTTTCATATCAAGTCCTCCGCTTTGTATTATAATTTTATTTATTAACAACTAAATTAAGCCTGAACAGCGAGCTGCTCCCGCTCCAAATAAACAATCTTCATCAATTCTTCTTTTAACTCCACACGATCAAACTCCATGAAATGCTCAAGTAATTCTTCAATTAAACTTGGATGGACCTCAACCGTTCTCCCAACATAAATCTTCTCATAAACCTCACCAGGAAGAACCTCGTCCTCACCTAATAACTCTTCAAACATCTTCTCACCAGGTCTCAGACCAGAATACTCCATTCTGATTTCGTCTTCGGTATACCCTGACAACTTGATTAAATTCTTAGCCAAGTCAACTATCTTCACCGGCTCACCCATATCCAAGACAAAGATTTCTCCACCCTTTGCAAGAGTCCCGGCTTGAACCACCAGCCTCGATGCTTCCGGTATTGTCATAAAATACCTCGTAATATCAGGATGAGTTATTGTTATTGGCCCGCCATTTTCAATTTGTTTACGGAAAAGCGGGATAACACTCCCCCTACTTCCAAGCACATTACCAAAACGGACGGCCACAAACTTCGTATCACTCTGCTTAGCTAAATTCTGTACAACCATTTCTGCAACACGTTTAGAAGCGCCCATCACATTCGTTGGGTTCACTGCTTTATCCGTCGATACGAGAACAAACGTCCTAACGTAGAACTTGTCCGCAGCTTCTGCGACATTTTTCGTGCCAATAATATTATTTTTCACAGCCTCATGCGGATTATACTCCATCAATGGAACATGCTTATGTGCTGCTGCATGATAAATAATTGCCGGCAAATGTTCCCCGACAATTTCAAAAATACGTTTTCGGTCTTTCACATCCCCAATAATCGGAACAATTTCGATCTGTTCTTCCCCATATGCTTTTCGCAGTTCCATATCGATTTTGTAAATGCTGTATTCTCCGTGTCCAACTAGGAGAATCTTCTTCGGCGAAAAGCGCATCAATTGACGACAGATCTCGGAACCAATTGAGCCGCCAGCGCCCGTAACCATCACCGTATTTCCCGTTACATATTGCGAAATGGCATTAATATCAAGTTTAACAGGTTCACGCCCAAGTAAATCTTCTACCTCGATATTTTTCAGACTACTTACCGTAATTCTTCCTGTCATGAGATCCTCGATTTTCGGCATCATTTGCACTTGGGCTGGCGTACTCGCGCAAGCCTCGACAATATTTTTCAGTTCCCCACTTCTTAATGAGGGAATCGCAATTACAATATGTTCAACATCATATTCATCAACAATTCTCGGGATATCATTGACTGTTCCGACAACGGGGAGGTTATACATCTCCATTTTTTGCTTACTTAAGTCATCATCAACAAACGCAACTGGCTCGAGTTCTATATTATGTTCATTCTGTAATTGACGAACAATCATTGCCCCGGCAGCTCCGGCCCCGACGATAAGTGTCCGTTTTTGCGATTTGTTGTTGTTGCTGATATAACGATCTCGATACATTCGCCAGATAAAACGAGATCCTCCAATTAATACAATATGTAATAGCCACGTAACGACTAAAGCCCGGCGAAGAATTGAAAAGTCATTTAACAGAAACTGTACTACTCCAGCAGAGATGACAGTTAGTGTCACAGCTTTAACAATGGCAATTAATTCCCCAACACTAGCATAGGACCATACTTTTTTATAAAGTTTAAAAACAGCTGCATATAAATGATGAAAGATAACGAGTGCGATAGCAGATGAAATAATTGCAGTAGAAGTTAGTATGTCAGTATACGCAGGATATACAATCCATGCTGCAACAAATATTGCTGTTGCAACGATTATCGTATCTAGTAAGAAGAGCAATGATAAACGTTTTGAATAGGACATGGATTCTCCTTTCTCATGAGGGTTAAGCCTTCATGTCAGTGATTATTTTTCTTATGTATAGCGATACAATACTTTTTCACCATATAATGGTAAAGAAATCGCACTGCTAGTTCAACATTCGATACTTATCTACTATATTTACAAGGGGAGTTCCCTGGTCTGCACTAAAAGAGACCAAGGAACTTTTTTCGTTTTATATTGGAGGGTTCCATCCGATTCACGTTCTGGTTATCGATTAACAATTCACTATTCTCAAGGAATATACCCACATAATCATCCCCATAATCGTTCTGGATCAATTGAAACGCTTCATTCATTGCAAACCCTCGTGATGACGTATTATGGGCATCGGATGCGATAAAATGAGTCAAGTTAGCTTCAATGATTTGTCCGCTGAATTTCTGAATGTTCTTCCCGAACTTTCCTACGACACTCGCTGCTGTGACTTGCGTAAGAGCACCCTTTTTTACAAATTCGTAGAGCCTCGTTGGATGTTCAATCAATTCTTGGTTTCGTTCTGGATGCACAATGATCGGGATATATCCAGCAACTTGAATGTCAAATAACATCTGGCTTGCATAACGCGGAACATGGTCAGAAGGGAATTCTACAAACACATACTTGGTATGGTTGATTGGTAAAATGACTTCATCTTCCAGTTCAGCAATCATCTCACCATTTATCCTTGTTTCCTGACCTGGTAGAACAGTAAGCGGGATACCTTCTTTCAAGATCAATTCATTTAGTGTATCGACCCAATGGACGATACTATCCCGTTCATTATCATATTTACCATTCCGGTGGTGCGGAGTCGCAACAAGCTTCGTGATTCCTTCTTTCACTGCAGCTCTTGCCATCTGTAAACTATCGATTTCAGTTTGGGCTCCATCATCAATGCCGGGAAGGATATGAGAATGAATATCAATCATTTTAAAAGCACTCCCCTTCCATATTTCTCTTCCATTTGACAGCTAACGAAATAAACGCTTATTACCATTTTTAGAAAAAAACAAATTATTTGATATACTATTATATCAAAGTTTGTAGAGTTTTGATAGGTATTTTTACATTCTTTATACTAATTTAAAGAACGATTTGAGATAGCTATTGCTACAAAACCCACGCAAAAAGAGCCCCTCTCTGCCGCTGATTCCGCGAAAGGAAGGAGCTTAATTGCTAGTTTGTACCGTAATAGTAATAATAATTGGATGCTTTTTTCTCCCGGTCGTTTAGAACTACACCGAGTAGTTTCGCTTTTGCAGGCGCAAGGGCTTCTTTCGCCTTTTGAGCTGGCTCGATTTCTGTCTTGCCGCTACGAACAACGAGTACCGAACCATCGACTAAGTTAGCCAAGATTTGTGCGTCTGTTACCGCAAGGACTGGTGGGGTATCGAATACGACGAGATCATAGCTTAGTTTTGCTTCTCGCAAAAGTGTCTCCATCTTCCTCGAACCAAGCAATTCGGAAGGGTTTGGTGGAATTGGTCCACAAGTCATCACGTCCAGCGTATCGATATCTGTACTATTCACCGCTTCTTCCAGCGTAACTTCTCCGACAAGCAAATTGCTTAACCCCCGCAAATTATCAAGCCGGAACGTATAATGCATTGTCGGCTTTCTTAAGTCAGCATCAATTAGTAATACCCGTTTCCCTTGCTGGGCATAAACAATAGCTAAATTTGCAGTCGTTGATGATTTCCCTTCTGCAGGACCAGAGGAGGTTACAAGAAACGACTTCAAAACATTGTCAACCGAAGAAAACTGCATATTTGTTCTTACTGTACGAAATTGCTCTGAAATTGGCGATTTGGGATTTATTTTTGTAATTAGATGGCGGATATTACTACTTAGTTTAGACTGATTCTTTTTGCGCACCACTAAATCCACCTCTCTTCTGTCTGTCCAATTGGAAATTCATTTGATTCGGCCGGATATCTTCTGAATTCATATGTGAGATAACACCAAGTACCGGTAGTTCAAGATGTTTTTCTACGTCATCTTCTGTCGTAATGGAGTTGTCAAGATAGGCGAGTAGGAAAGCTAGACCTACGCCGATCATTACACCTAGAACGATCGCAATTGCAATGTTTAAAATTGGGTTAGGTGCGACTGGTGATGGGTTTGCGCTTAGCTGAGCCTCTGTTAACACACCTACGTTATCCACGTTCATAAACTCCTGAATTTTATCTTGGAACACAGCAACAGTAGTATTAGCAATATCTACTGCAAGTTCTGGATTTTCATCGGTTGCAGTAACCGTTACTACTTGTGAATCTTGTTCATTGGCAACCGCAATGTTCTCACTCAGTTCCCCTACTGTGTAGGGTAGGTCCAGTTGACTGATGACTTCTTCTAAAATAGCTGGACTTTTGATAATTACGTTATATGTATTTATTATTTCGACGTTTGCCCGAATATCGTTAACGTTGTACGGGACTTCTTGCTCCTGAGTACTTTGGTTCACAATGAACTGCGAACTGGATTGATAAGTCGGAGTAAGAACAAAGTAGCTTACAACTGCCGCTACAACAGCCGCGCCAAGTGTGATGGCTAGAATAAGCAGTATGCGCTGCTTGATTACCTCAAATATCTCCTTTAAGGAAATTGTTTCTTCCATGGTGTTACCTCCATATTCCTTATGTAATTTTTATTTGTTTCAGTCTAAATATACTATATTTATATTCTTTATCATTGCACTTTACAATATGTGATTATAACACAAACCCATGGAAATAGTAGGGGGTTTTTTAGAAATGTTCAAGAGTTTACGAGATTTTTAGAAGATAAAACTGGAAATATGTAGAAATAGAATCCTTTTGCTCTAGTTCGTTCGGATTATGTTTAGAACTGGAAAAACTCACCAGATAAACATTTCAGCACATCGCCAAACCAATTTTACCCAATCTTTTGTCGAAGTTTCTCACTTATATTACAAAGAGATTACAAATCCATTAATATTCTAGTAAACTAGTCTTTTTGCGCTATAATAGATGGTAGTTATTTCTAATTCTAATAACTAGGTAACATTTCACAAATAAATATGACAAACTTTTCAACTACGAATCTTGTATTAATTCAACATAAGAGAGGGAGGATTTTTTAGTTGGCAAATAAAAAAATCTTTATGTCAGTAACAGCTGGAGCAGCGATTGCAGCAGCACTATTCGGAGCGGATGAAGCGTCGGCAGCATCGTACAAGGTACAATCAGGTGATTCTCTATGGACCATTGCCCAGAAGCACGGTACAAATGTAACAACATTGAAGAAACTGAACAGCCTAACTTCCGATATTATTTATCCTAACCAGGTACTTAAAACATCTGGGTCATCATCAACCCCAGCGAAGTCAAATAAACCAAGTTCAAACAATAAAAGTAGTTCCGCAAGTACATATACGGTAAAAGCAGGAGACACATTAAGCGGAATTGCATCTCGTCACGGTATTTCTTTACAGAACCTAATGAAGTGGAACAATCTGAATACGACGCTAATTTATCCAGGCAATGTATTCCATGTAACCAATCCTGGTAATTCTAGCAGCTCAACACCACCGAAAAATTCAAATGCTGGAAAAAGTAAGCCGAATAAACCGGCGACCGGAAGTGCTACTGTTTATGTCATTAAATCAGGTGATACACTATCACATATCGCGAAACAGCATGGCGTCACTGTTTCCAACTTGAAGTCATGGAACAACTTATCTTCTGACATGATTTATGTCGGACAGAAATTGAATATTAACGGAAGTAGTGCAAGTTCACCTTCTAAAGGTGGTTCATCTTCTGGCAAAGCGAGCAGCAATGTTAGCTATAACGTGGACAAGCTGATTAGTACCGCTCGTAGTCATATGGGCGTACCGTATGTGTGGGGTGGCTCCTCACCTAGCGGATTCGACTGTAGTGGATTCATTTATTATGCCTACAAAAATGCTGGAATGAGTATTAGCCGGACATCGACTCAAGGTTACTTTGACCGTTCATTTTATGTAAACACACCACAAGTTGGCGACCTTGTCTTCTTCTCCGGTACGTATAAAGCAGGAATTTCCCATATGGGAATCTATATCGGTAACAACCAGTTCATCCACGCAGGATCATCAACTGGTGTCACCATTACAAACTTGAATGACTCTTATTGGAGCAAGCACTTCGATAGCTACAAGCGATTTTATTAAAAGCCAGACCTTCCAAATGGGAGGTCTTTTTTTGTGGAATATTCTACACCTGTTATCAATACAATGATGACAGGGGGCATGTCAAATGGATAATAAACTAAATGTAGACAAGCTGGCGCGGTTTTATAATCTGCAGGAAATGAAACGAGAAATCGAGCAGGAATTAGGTGAACTGAAAAAGGAGTTCAATAAAGCTTTTGACGAATTGGTTGGCGAGAATCAAACTGGTGAGTTTATTCGAGATGGATATCAATTGAAGCGACAGATACGGAAAACGGAGAAGTTTGATGAAGAGCGAACGGTTCGTCGGTTGGAGGAGCTGCGAATGGAAGATTTGATTGAGACAGTCCGGCGGCCGGATAAAGCGAAAATTAAAGCAGCGATTGAGCTCGGTTTACTCCGGGCAGATCAATTGGAGGATTTGGTCGTGCGGCAGTATTCAAAGGTGTTGATCGCTAAGCGTGTTTAACTTTTTCAGGGTAAGAGGCTGGGACATAACTATTCTAATATGAATTAAATCCGAACAAAACTGCTAACTAGCTCCGGGAATATACGGAGACTCCAGCAGGAGGATAGGCATCGGTGAGACCCCGCAGGGCGGCAGCCCGAGGAGGCTCACCAGCCGCCTGCGGAAAGCGTAGTATATTCCCGGAGCGGTTGTTGATACTCTTTCTTATCATTTGTTCGGATTTATAACCATACTAAGAAGTTATGTCCCAGCCTTTTTTCATCGTAACATTTATTATTCATTATCTCCCCAAG
This sequence comes from Oceanobacillus sp. MO10714A, assembly GCF_037072045.1. NCBI lineage: Bacteria > Bacillati > Bacillota > Bacilli > Caryophanales > Bacillaceae > Oceanobacillus > Oceanobacillus sp. MO10714A. Next base: position 26,806 of record NZ_JAXHDC010000016.1, read on the forward strand.
CCGCTTCATCTATAATAACCGTTGCATTCGGATGGTTATGTAAAGCGGATGCTGGGATGTCTTCTGAGATTGTACCTTTAAGAAGGCTGGTCACAGCGTCTCTTTTGTTTTCACCAGAGATAATCATGAGGATTTCTTTACTATCAAGAATCGTGCCAATTCCCATTGTAATTGCTTTTGTCGGAACTTCATCAATGGAATCAAAGAAGCGGGCATTCGCTTGAATCGTTTCCTCTTTAAGTCCAATAATATGAGTTCTGCTGTCAACAGGTGTACCAGGTTCGTTGAAGCCGATATGTCCGTTATTGCCAATGCCAAGTAATTGAAGATCGATGTTACCTGCAGCTTTAATAGCTTCTTCATATTCACGGCATTCTCTGTCTAAGTCATCCGCCATACCACTTGGAACATGAGTTTTTTCTTTTGGAATATTGACATGCTCGAACAGATGCTTATCCATGAAGTAATGGTAGCTGTTCGGATCATCGTCCGTAATACCAACATATTCATCCAAATTGAATGTCGTTGTATTTGCAAAATCAATTTCACCTTTGTTATATTTGTCAATCAGAATCTCATACATACCCTCTGGAGTCGAGCCAGTCGCAAGGCCAATGACCGGATTTTCAATAGCGTTCATACGCTCGGCTACGATTTCAGCAGCTTTTCTGCTCATTTCCTCATAATCTTTCACTTTCACAATTTTCATTTCTTCATTCCTCCTAAAGGATGAGTCTAAACATCTAAACATTGGATTTCAACCATTACTATTATATCTAATTCATCATGTATATAAAATCTTTTTTGTTATACATATGAAAAAATACTTTTTAAGTGTACACGAAATTTTAATATTTGCCTAGATATTTTGTGGGGTTTTTTTGTAAAAAATGTTACTTCCCTATCCGGAGAAGGCGCTGGGCTGGGTTTCGTTCTTTTACTGGCAGTTCCAGTTATTTTAGCGAAGCATTCTTTATTGTAGATACCCTTCTTTTGTATATCCCGCCTTTTCCATATACATAAATGTAATCCCCGCGCATAAACACTGGTCCAATAATACGCTTCCCTTTTTCGTCCACGACTCGCAGTTCTTCCTTTGGAGTAAACTTTCGGAATGTTTTTCGGAAGCGCATCAGCTTTTGCCCATCTATTTGACCAATTAATCCCTTCTCGTCTAACACAAATTGCTGCAACGTATGATGGCGGCTATTGACACGATTACGAATCGATTCCTTCCGCTCATTCAGTTGCACAAGAAAAAAGTCATCATAATAATAGAAGTATATTTCCTTTGAGCTCGCAACATTTAGCGCATAACAGTCCATAATTCCATAATCACTTGCATCCCACAACCGTTCACCGTTTATTGTATAAGCAACAACACCAGCACTCCCCATCGGCTCTTCCCAGCCAAAGTTTCCAAATATCCCCTCATCAAAATAGCTTACCCAAATCGTGTCTGTTTCATCAACTTGTACACTCTCTATGCCGTCACCCAACGTAAAAGCATCAATTAATTGCCCGCTCGGATTATATCTTCTCGCATTTCGTTCAATAGATGTACCTTCCTTTAGACAACGGCTTTGGACAAGAAGCAACGTACCATCTGAAAAGATGTCTACTTCCGTCGGGATAAGCGGAACATTTTTTAATTCGACTGTTTCTATCCTGCCATCTTTTATCAGCTTGATGAACCAATTATTTTTTACAACCGGTCGTCTGAAGAAATCGAGTTCTTCTATATCACTTTCGATTAAGATTAATGTGCCGTCTCTTGCTACATGGCCGGATATGAAATTTAGACGTGAGGAATAGTCTATATGTTTTTCCAATATTAACTTCTCTATTTTCATCACCCTGACTAAAAATACATTTATTGAATCGAAATATTATTATTTCAACTTTCGCAGCTGAAACAGTAAACTACTCTCTCGTATAATTAGTGAAACCAGCAATTCATTATAGTTATGGATACAATCCCAATACCTCAATAGGGTTCTAATGACTCGTTTGAAGGTGATTCCAGACATTCGAGTGAATTGCGGGGCTCTAATCAATCGAATGAAGTAGATTCCAGTTCGTTCGAGTGAATAGCAGAGTTCAAATCGATCGAATGAAGCAGATTCCAGTTCATTCGAGTGAATAGGGGGGCTCTAATCAATCGAATGAAGTAGATTCCAGTTCGTTCGAATGAATAGAAAGGTTCTAATCGATCGAATGAAGCAGATTCCAGTTCGTTCGAGTGAATAGAGGAGTCCCATTTTTAAAGTCTTCTCGGTACAGTCATGTAGAGCAATTTTATGAAGCTTATCAGTGCGAAAGTTGAATTATGATAAAGTGATCTCCCAAAACTCAAGGTCATCTATGACTAAATCATAAGGGTCTTTTATATCCGACCAGCGGATGTAGCGCTTTTTAGCAATGGATGAGTCCTCTTTTCCATTCAAACTAGTGAAATACTCTACAACTCCGCTTGCTTGGAGGGCTTCTTCTATATAAGCATGCAGGATGCTTAAACATTTCGCTTCCTCTGCAGTCCCTTGTAGTTGAAGTTTCAATGGGATGTCACGAGCATCTGCCGCTACTTGATGCTTGAATGAAAAATGCGGACTGTATGAGAATCGCTGTTTTAATTCACTATCATAATTGTTTTCAAAATATAAATGGGCGAAATCTAACTCACTGGTAAAGACATTCGGTTGTTCAGGAGACAAAGGTGACTGTCCAAACGAACCTTTTGGTAATCTGATAGGTGAAGCAAGGTATATATATTGGGTCATAGCTGGTTTCCTCTCTTACCTTTTAAAATTAGAAGCATATCATAAGTTGCCGTCACTTTATACCAACAGTCGAGAATATAATTCCAATAATAAATGCCGTTATAATAAAATTTGGGATAGAAAGTATGATTTTATTTTTTATTGCTATATTATCGAAACGTTTAAATAACGTAAAGAGCAAAAATAATAAATAGCCAAGAATAGGCAAGCATATGATGCTCGCTATTATGTCTGTCTTTGTGAAAGGTGGGCCAAAGTTAATATCGTAAAAGTAATTCACTATTATAATCAACCCAAATAATATAGACTCTTGAATTAGAAATTTAAAATACTGCAAGTTACGTTGCTCCTCAACATAATATATTCTTCATTTCCCTACTTCGCTGTTTTATCACGGAATACGAACAGCGTAATTGCATTTAATAGAATGGTAACAACAAGCAGAACCGTGGCAGCAAAAACTACCGCCCCTGCTGTATCCATCAGCGCAGTCCAGTCCTCGATTCTCACCAGATGATAGGTGTAAAACATCTGGAGACATAGCGAAATAGCACAAGCACTCAAACTAAGCATGGAAAGCGTGATCCAATTCTTATTGCCATTACTTCTATACCTCATTAGATTCATTGCAGGAAGGATCCAAGCAGTGAGTCCAAAAACAAAACTCGCAACATTAAGCAAACCCATCATATGTAATTCCCCTTTGTGTTTTTAATTTAATCCTCGGTATTTTTAATTGTTTCTTCCTCATCTTCTTCATCTTTATCTTCCAATACAATTTCGAACAAGGCAATAAAGATTGCAATTATAATCTCTGTTTTAAGAGATAGCGTGATACTGCTCATAAACTCATCCACAGTGAAGAGGACGAGCCAATTCGATGTGCTCTCGATCAAAAATCGGATAACAAGCACTTTTGCTTTTCCTGTCATATTTCGGACGGACAATTTGAATATTACGTTGGTAAACAATTCGAAAATAAGGCCGATCGCAAACAAATTGAAAACAAAAATAACTAATGACCAGTTTGAATCATACTGAACACCAAGCACTTTAAAAACGCCTGCAAGACCGAAGAAATAAATCCCAAACACAAAACCCACCGCCACGATAATAAGAAGCGCGATTCCTACGACTGTAACTATTTTTTCTTTTTTATTCATATTACGAAATGAATCATCATTAGATTCTGGCATAACTTTGGTTCCCCTTCTTTTTTCAATAACTTTATGTTCTATTTAAAATGGTAATCTTATCTTACGTGAACGAGGGCTTCCTATTCAATCTTCACGTAAAGTGTTGATTGATCTCTTCCCGATAACTTTCATCCATCTAGTCTGCATATTTTTCGTAGATAGGGCGAATCGCTTCACTATTCTTCGCAATCACCTCACACCCTCTATCATCATAAATGTAAAATATAATATTTCTCGTCGTATTAATAAAAAATATATCCGGAGCATCCAAGTTAAATGGATGATGTATTCTTGGCTTCACTGGCGGGAAATCCTGGTTGCAAATTGCTTTTATTAAAGTTGAATACTGAATATCTTGCTTACGACATCGTAAGGAGAATTGAGATGTGCACTTCTCTTCCTTCTCTTCGTCATCCTCAAACATATAAGGTAAGGTTGCTTGCGTTAAACGCAAACGGATGGCTTTACTTTTAATATAGTGAAGATATACTCCGAGCTTCCTTCTGTTCTTTTTTCTATCATTTTTATACCGGTAGCTGTTCGTTACCAATATAATTTCCTCATCGGCTGAGAATAGATCATGAAATAGGGAGATAGCTTGATGATAGACGGTATGAAAATAATCAGGATTCAGCTCATCACTCTCCTCTTTAAATGGACAGAATCCTTTGGCTAGTTCGAGATGAATACTTGAATTCCATTGGGAGGTGAGATTTGGTTTTAGAGTTAGGCTTGGGAAGTTCGTTTGGATGTATTTATTTAAATGCATTTCTCCGTCCTCCCTTATCTCTCAAGATTATTTTTCATGATGACTATAAATTCCTGCACTCGCGGATGGTATGAATGTTATTTTATAGTTTCTACTGAATTCTTGTTTCACTTTTCCTGTTAAAAAATATCCTCTTTGATTAAACTCTTTTTCCAGTTGGTTGCCGTGGGGAAGCAATTTATCTTGTTCCCAATCTATCCATGTCCCATAGCTCTTTGCCCAATCCGACAATTCCTCTGCTAATTCATTGGAAACGGGAACGTCTTCTATATCAAGATTGCAACCGCACCGATTACACCAAATCGGGTCTGCCCCAACATCTCCTTCGATTTTTAAATCATTTGTTATTCCACTATCACAACAACAGTTCAAGGTAGTTGACCTCCGTTTTAAATAAAAGTTGGTTCTTTCTTTATCGTAAGTAAATGCCCCGCTGGCAGTAATAGAATCCTTTCATCCGTCTCCGTTGAATATCGTATTCCATTCCCTAGTCTCATTTTCTGACAGGGTGCTAAATAATAGTAATATGTCATTTTATAACCTAGCTTGTGTTGCTGGTAGTATTCGAGACAATTTTTATTCAAAGGGTGGTTTTTTTCACAGTTACAGAATTCCATTTTACTATTCTTTGTCATTTCATACTAATCCTTAATACGATATTATCCAAGTGAAAGTTTCGGCTTGGGAATATTTTTTATCACGTATTAACGGTCTGTAATACCCCCGCTTCTAAGCATGAGGGAAGCCAACTTCCGCGATAAACGAATGCCACGCATCCATGACTAATCTCTCCTTCTTGAAAGCGAATGATTCACCTTTTTTGATATAGCACGAGGCCCCAATCGTCCTATTTAACAATTGGGGCCTCTGGTTTAAGATTTTAGTAAATCTCGATATCTTCTGTTATCTGTTCAACGATGCAGGCGCTTCGTTTCGCAACTAAGTCACCGCCACTGGAGTTGAAGGCGTTCTGGGCAATGATCGTATCCATTGCTTCGTTTACTGCCTCGTGATTAATCGGCTCGACCGGGTCATCGAGTGTATACGTGACGACTTTCCCTTCTTGGTTTTCAAATTGCAATTGTAACCTTTTTATGGTCCCCTCCTCCTGTTAAATGCTTCGTGAGTACTATGCTACGTGCTGCTTAGTCTTCACGAATTTCGGAGCTGTCACGACGGTTGATCAGCGTGAGCGAGTGCTGCTACAAGCCTTCGAATACGACGGCGATCTCGTATAACTGATCTGCGGGGGTGTGCGGGTGAGATTATTTTGGGATGGGACATAGGTTATACGGTGAAGGGGGCAATGCCCGGGTGGCGTGCAAGTTTTACGGTTACGTGCGCTAATCCCCACTAACGTGCGAATCCTGCGTTCATCTCAGCAAAAAGAACAGCGTATTTAATGATGTATAAAACTTAAATTCAACATATATAGAAGCTTCATCATAAAAGTTCGTCATTAATCGAATGAAATTGCTGCATGATATGGATAATCCGTCTAGTCCTAGCAAACAGCATCGGCTGCGCTGTTCGCGCCTTATTCGTTCGCTCCTTTCCCAGTTACTTCATTGCGAACATATTTTCATAGGTTATCGTAGCTTGCTGTTGTTTCATTTCATCTACTTGCTCATTGAATCGGTTAACGACCTGCCCAATTTTAAAGTGAGTGTCCGACAGCAGGTTTCTATTTCGAACTTCTAATCTTTTTGTTTTTTGAACCATCTCATCGACGATTTCTCCCTTTTGTCCTTCATCAATGAAAATCTTATGAACGAGCGTGAAGAATTCTGTGTCACTTTTTTCCATCTGATCGAGATGCTTTCGTAGCGCATCTTTTTTATAAGAAAAGTCTTCCCTTGGAAGTAATTCTTCCGTAACAGTGATTGAATGCGTTGCTTCCATTTTATACACCCCTTATGAGATCAAACTGTTTACTAATACGTTCATCCTCTTCAAACAAAGATTCAATTGCTTTGCGATAGCCTTCGATTTGTAAACGGGCTTCTTCTACCGATTCTCTTAATATGTGTATTTCTTGACCGAGATCCGCTTGCTCGAGTGGATAAAACACCTCGTGGACTCGGATGCTCGTGACTTTTTTCGTAAAAGTCGGGTATTGCCCATGCTTGGCGAGTAGATAATGGTACGATTGCGGACTTCCTTCCATCTCATTTATCTTCTGGAGAACCTTTCTTCTTTCATCCTTGTAACCAGCTATGATTTCCATTTCAATCGCCTTGGAAAATCGCGCTATTTCAGCTTCCTTTTCTTCCAATATGCCTGTTCCTTGTTGGTACAGCTGAAGGGCGGCGGATAGATTCACTCTAATTTCCTTATTACCTATGCTTGCTGTAAGCACCATATCTGGTCCAAGATATGATTTTTTTCCTCCTGATAGGGATTCTAACATTTCTTGAATACTATGACTTTCTCCAATTTCATTCAAAATTTCAAGAAGATCTTCTTGATTTAAAGTCCCTAAACTTTCTTGAATTACATCTAAATGCCCTTTGATTTTTAAAAATGCTCCAATATCTCCACCTATTTGCGCAAAAAAATCACCTCTATCTCGAACGCTTACGTTACTTGCAATCGCTTGTTGGATCCCGATCAGTTCGTTCTCGATCTTCGTTATTTCCGTAACAAGCAATTCTCTTTGCTTCCCAGTGATATATCCTGCTTCCTCGAATCGACCGAAAATAACATCTGCATTGCTTGTAATCGTTTGGATGTTCGCGAGTAATGCTGGGACGTTATCGTTCAAATTCCGAATCATCGTATCCAGTTCATCTTGCTTGGTGACATACAACTTAGCGACACTTCCAGCCCCGTCGATATCCTCAAGGAGGCTCATATCCACGCCAAGAATATCGTAAATTGCCCCGTTCAGCCCTCCCTCTCTGGAGGCCAACGTGTATTGAATCGCTAACTCTTGAAAATCCTGAACAATGTGGTCTGGAATATCATCCATGATCGAACGCAGACCGGGGTAATCTGGATTGGTATCCAAATATTCCACCTCACCTAGCATAAAAAATCCACGCGCTCCGCTCACGGCATAGAGGGGATCGTCGAGTGAGATAATCTGATGGATGTTGTCTGCTTTGTCTTTGTAATAGTCTTTTGCGAACGCTTCGAGTTGGGATGGGTCTAGGTTGTAGATGGCATCGGGGTTGGTTTTAGATAGCGAAAAATGTTCATTTACATTAATCATGAAATCATTATCGGCTCGATACAGCTGATAATAATTAGTTTGTGCGCCATTTACACTGTAAATTTTATCAAATGTTTCATATGATAAATAGGCGGTAGTATTATTATTGTGGGCCAATGAATGCGATAATCCAATAATAGGGATAGGTTTGTTTTCTTGATCTATCCCAAATTCATTAATAACTTCTTCCGTAAACTTATGTGTGTCTAATGCCTGTGAATAATCTATTCCAGCAAACATAGATTTGAAATTGTAATCCCAATCCTTTAATCCTTGCGTTCCTTGTGAAATGACATAAATCTCATTCACATCATTTTCATCTGAATGAAAATAAATTGCTGTCCCATCGTACCCTGACTCTCCATCTAGAGATTTAGCCTCCGACGAATTATATATTTGTACTTCAGCCTTTAGATCCTCTCCATATTCCTCAATGTAAAATTGGCGAATTCGATCAGTCATTTCCTCATCTGATAAGTTTTTATACCCTAAGTCTATAAGTCTAAGACGAAATTCTTCACTTATAACAATTTTTTCTGCCATATCTCTCATTCGCTTTCATTTATGAATTCAATTGTTTTTAGCCAATCGATGATATTTGAGTTCTCCTCTTCCCTAAGACGAGAGCACTTGGCTTCTTCTGCGATACAATCCGATTGATAAAAAATATGAATACCACCTGTATCCGTAGCATTTTGAATATAAGCTACATAGCCAAAGTCATCATTTTCTAATTTAAACGGAGCGAAATATAAAGTCCTACCTTCTAATTCCAGGTTTTCAAAATCCAGCTTTTTATCAATACTTGTGCTTAGTGTTTCTAAAATTAGCTGCTCATTTCCTTTTTCGTCTGGCATGTATTTAAAATCAATAGAGGACTCGAAATCAGAATGATCAACACCTATTATAAAACTTTCAAATCTTTCATTTTCTTTTGAATAACCAATTTCACCAATAATCCCTCCAATCGGAAAGTCCATCTCATACTTCCCCGTCCCGGATAAAAATGGATAATACCCAGGTCTCGTTTCTTCCGTTGATTGCAGGAATCCGCGCGTAAATTCATCCTCAAAAGCTGCGCCATCCGGCAGTTCATCCGAATTCATTTCGGATGGTTTTTTCGTTTGTTCCTCATTAGTCATTTGGCAGCCTCCTAACAGTATGATGAAGAGGAATAAAAGCAAATATCTATAATACTTCACAATCTAGCCTCCAATATCGCCTATAGTTGATATCTTTCATATCTTGAGTCCTTTGAGTAATCCCATACTCTTCCATATATTTACTTTACTTTCACATTCTTGTTCCGTAAGATCCTTATATTCCAAATCAATCAGTCGTAATCTCATTTCATTAGTAGATATCATATTTCCACTCATCAATTACTCATTCGCTTTCCTTTGATTGTTCAGTGAAATGAATCGACTCTATTTGCTGTTTCATCACATCTTTACCTTTAGCTATTATTTCCGTACATTCTTCTTTACTAACAATACATTCTGACTCATATAGAATGCTTATCCCTCCATCATCTGATTCATTTTGTAAAAAACCAGCATAACCAAAATATGTTTCATCTTCTTCAAAATAAGAAAGATATAAGGTGCTATCGCCAGAAGTAAACTCATCAAATAAAAGTTCGTCATTAAATTGTTGATTAATCATACCTAGGGTCGTGTCTTCCCGCCCCTTTTCATGCAGGGAGCTAAAGTTTAATCTAATGGAACTCTTCATCTTACCAGCGTCCACTCCAATAAACAAACCTTCCTCCTCTTTATCCTTAAGCGCATAACCATGAGGATCAATCGTTGCGTTTATCGGAAAGTCCATCTCATACTTTCCCGTCCCGGATAAAAATGGATAATAACCAGGTCTCGTTTCTTCCGTCGATTGCAGGAATCCGCGCGTAAATTCATCCTCAAAAGCTGCGCCATCCGGCAGTTCATCCGAATTCATTTCGGATGGTTTTTTCGTTTGTTCCTCATTAGTCATTTGGCAGCCTCCTAACAGTATGATGAAGAGGAATAAAAACAAATATCTATAATACTTCACAATCCAGCCTCCAATATCCCCTGTTCAGCGATCAAAGTATTCAGCCCTTGCAACAAGTATAATGAGAATAAACGAAAATCGAAAGGGGAAATTTGAACTTTTAATAAATTCAGACCTTAAGACTCAGACTATCATACTCATATTTCATTACATAAGAACTTTACTAATCCAGAACACTTATGTTGCTTGCTCCTAGTCGTTCGCTTTTTTCGTTATTTTGTAAATCGAATTGACCGAATACCGCAAACAACCCCTCTCATCTTAGACGAGAAGGGTTGCTATTATATTACATTCTTTTCCTCTTCATTCTCACGCTTTCATTTCATCTTATCCGGCAGCTGATGAATGGAATCGATGAGCAGGTTGAGCTTGCCTTCAATCCGGTAGAGCAAATAAAAAGTCACCGCTATCGGAAAGCCAACCTCCGCGATAAACGAATACCAAGCATCCATGTCTAATCCCTCCTTCTTGAAAGCGAATGATTCACCTTTTTTGATATAGCACGAGGCCCCAATCGTCCTATTTAACAATTGGGGCCTCTGGTTTAAGATTTTAGTAAATCTCGATATCTTCTGTTATCTGTTCAACGATGCAGGCGCTTCGTTTCGCAACTAAGTCACCGCCACTGGAGTTGAAGGCGTTCTGTTCAATAATGGTGTCCATTGCTTCGTTTACTGCCTCGTGATCGATCGGCTCGACCGGGTCATCGAGTGTATACGTGACGACTTTCCCTTCTTGGTTTTCAAACTGCAATTGTAACTTTTTCATGGTCCCCCTCCTTTCTTCTGTTCATTGCTTCGTTAGTACTACGCGACTTACCGCTGCTTAGTCTTCACGAATTTCGGAGCTGTCACGACGGTTGATCAGCGTGAGCGAGTGCTGCTGCAAGCCTTCGAATGCGATAGCGATCTCGTATAACTGATCTGCGGTGGCGTCCGGCTTCACATTGTTGAAGTTCTTATTCTTGTAGGTGGAATTCCCCGATTCCGGATCAACCCCTGTCAGAAAAACAAGCTGCAGCGTGGACTGTGTTAAATCTTGTACTGCCATGTGCCTCACCTCCCTTTCAACTCTATAATCGATTGGCGGTAGAAATTGGGGGTGTACGAGTCGAATTTTTTGTGGAGGGATATTGGGGTTGGTGGGACATTGGGGTCAGAGCAACTGTCCCAGTTTAGTTGTGAATTTCGGCATTTTAATTGTGAACTTCGGCGAATCTACTTTGAACTTCGGGATTTCTTTTGTTAACTCCAGCGGTTTCTCTATGAACTTAGACATTTTCCCGGATTTGAAGTAGGCTTAGTAACTGCATTCAACGATGTAATTTTAGATAAATAAAAAGAGATAGTAAGTAGACTACTATCCCTTCATTTCTTCACGCTGTACCTAGTTCATTTCCTTCTCAACCTTACTCAGTACTCGCCAAATATTAAACGTCGAATAGCAGATCATCAAAAATCCGGGAACAATTAAAAATAGAATAATTCCATTTGGTGATTGTAGGAATTGGATCAAATAACCAATCATTGGAAGGGTAAAACCGGTATATTCTCCAACTACATTCTCTGCAAGTACAGGGTTGCTGTCTTCTGCATTATTATTATCACCTTTCGTTGTATAGAGAACACCACTTTTTGTTTCGTTGACGTCCGTAATTCTATGTGTAACAAGCATGTTATTATTCTCCATAAACGTGATAATATCTCCTATAGCAAAGTCATGATTCTCATCTTCTACAGATCGCACTGCAATAATAGACCCTGTTTTTATCTCTGGCTCCATTGATCCGGAAAGAACTGTCTTCAACTGATAACCAAAGACTTCAGGATCCCCACTAGAAAGTTTTGTTGAAAGTACAATAAATCCCACGCCAATCAGAAGAACAATAAGTACCCCTGAAAAGATCCGATACATCCATTTAAATAGTGATTTAACCATAATTTCATTCGCTCCTATTCTCTTCTATGTCTTCTCCTTCTGTTTCATTTTCTGAGGTATCTGTTTCATTTTCTGAGGTATCTATTTCATTTTTGGAGGTATCTTTTTCATTTTCATCTAATACGGCATCTTTTTCCTCCCAAACCCCTACCTTTAATGAACCTTTCATTTCCGTATATTCAGATAGATAAGCAACAGTGTTGGAAGTAAAGGCTCCTATAGCAAGAATGAACAAATAACAGATAAACGATGTTTTTATTAGAAACCAAGATAAGGTTCGTTTTTTCATTTTGTTAATACGATATTTCATCAATTAGTTGTTCCCCCTTCAACCTTAGATGATGAAGCACGAATAAATAGGCTATCCCCCCTTTACTGATTACTTGACTTACCATCTCGTTGGACGGCTTCAAATCCCCATTTCAGGTTTAATATATCTTCTTGGAAGTGATTTTGATTTTCACCGTTATCGATAAAATGAAAGCGAACTATAAACTTTTCCGCTTTACTACCTGCAGTGAATTCATTTAATATTTTTATAGTATTGCCATTCAATTCGGAAAGTGTCTTTTCAAATAAAACACTTTCATGATGGAGAAATTCTACATTTATGTGATTTCCAAGGTCATCGCCATTGTTGTTTTGCCCTTTATCTATAAGTTCATAAGAAGAATGTAGAACGACTTCTTGCATATCTACAGAACCATCATTCGTAAGTTCAAAATCACCTTGGACCGTATCTCCAGGAATAAAATCATCCAATTGAATAATAGATTCTTTATTTATCCCAAGATTCATTAATCCAAGTTCAAAGGTGTTCGCAGTTTCTTTTGTATCGCTAAAATAGGCATTGGTACCCCCTACAATCAAACCTAATCCTAAAAACGCAAGAATCAGACTACTTACTATTTCCTTTTTGATATGCACCACATTACCCCCTGCCACTTTAAAGTTGGTCATTCTATAAGTAAATCGCATTATATTTTTCCTAATATGTATTGATATAGTTATGATGAAAGGAGAGATAAAAAATATGTTTGTTGAAAAGAAGAGGTACAGCGGGCGGAAATAAAAAACCCTCTACTCGTTTCCATTTTTTGTTCTACATGACACCGAACTTACTAGCCCGCTGCCCCACCGTATTTTCTTTCTATAAATTAGAATGGGAGATTTTCAAGTTTATCACGTATTAACGGTCTGTAATACCCCACCTCCAAACAAGAGGGAAAACCAAAATGTTAAAGGGGGGGGATATACAGCCCGTAAATCTCTGTTCAACTAACATTCAGTGGGGAGGTATGAAAACCCCCACTTAATGAGTTTCACTTTATATTTTAGTACACACCAACTGCATTATATGCTTGTTCAACTGCGTCCACGGCTGCAGAGTTACTTCCATATAAGTCTGTTGCAGATTGAATTGCTGCTTCTCTCATCATCGAAAAGTCAGAGCTACGTGTTAAATAAAGTGTTAATGCACGGTACAAAATTTGTTCTGTTGCTTCCCGTCCAACACCTTCAACCGCTACACCGTAATGCTCTCCACCCTCAGATACAAGGTATGCAGCTTTATTATTGATACTACTGTTGATATGAACGCCACCATTATCTAATGGTCCCTCATATCTCTTACTCCAATGATCTGGATAAGGAGCTTGCGTTCTATTTTCAATCAGAACAGCTGGGTCTTCCAACGAACGTAATCCTAATGTGCCATCGGCCATTATATCCTCACCAATGATCCAGTCATCCCGATCAACCATGGCACCAAATATATCAGAAATTGATTCATTTAATGCTCCGGATTCATCTCTATATATTAAGTTTGCAGAGTGTTGGATTACGCCATGGGTCATTTCATGTGCTGCAACATCTAATCCACCAGCCAGATTGTTGAAACGGATGCCATCTCCATCACCATAAGACATGTAGGTGCCATTCCATGATGCATTATTCCAATTTGTTCCGTAGTGGACTCTGGAAAGTAATTGTTGTCCCTTATCATCTACCGAATCTCTACCAAACGTATCTAAATAGTAATCATAGGTCTTCTGTGCGTTTGCATGAGCATCAACAGCTGCTCCATCACTAAACATCTTACTAACACTTGTTACTAGTGCATCGTTATCATTATTGTCAAAAGTTAATACCCCATTGCCTCTTGTTTGGTCATGAAGACCATATAAACCATCCAGTAACGATGCTTTAAACATCTGTCTTTCGCCGAATACTCCGACTCCAAAAGCCGTTACATTATGGGCTGCATTATAACTATCTATGACCTCACCATTCGTAGCATCGATAAAATAATGCCAAAACCCAATTTCAGGTTCTGAGGTAGAGGCTGTCACAAGGTAAGTGTTATAGAATTCTCCGTTATGTTCATAGATATATTGTTCAACACCCGGTTCACTGTCATATTTAGTTACTGTTCCTATTTCCTCATCAATCGCATTTTTCGCCAGCTCTATTGCATCTTCCTCTGAGATAGTAGAATCTGTATTTATATTTTCTCCGTCTAAACCAGGAACTACTTTACCAAAATAGGAAGTAACATTATTATTTTCATCTAACGCTATTGTCTGGCCACCTAAGAATACGGGTATCCCCTCATAAACCTGTTCAAGTTTAAAATGGTGGGTGCCTGTGTTTTCATCAGCTGTTTCCTCTACGATCTCAAAGCTTTCCGTTGCATCGCTTTGGGATAATTTGAATTTGGCACTATTCTGCTTCATGTAAGCGTGAACAATTTCTTCCTTACTCAACTCTTGGGGAGCCTCCCAGTTCTCGATAATATAGGATGGTGTTCCATAGTCCTCATCATAATTTATTTTGTATTCGTCAGCGAAAACAGATGAACCACCTGCCATCCATGCCCCCATACCGATAGTAAAAGCTAAAACAGACGAAAGGACTCGTTTATTTTTTTCCATTTTCTCATCCTCCAAATAAAATTGATGGTTCCATTCGTGATTAAGCATATGTGATATTAAATGTTAGAGGTCCTCCCCTTCGCCTTGCGTTGCATTAAACTTCCACGTGAGATTAAGACTATCCCCTTGGAATATGTTTTGATCTTTCCCATTATCTATAAACTCAAACTCTACCCAAAAGTCATTTGTAGCTCCAGGTTCAAGCCCACCTTTTTGTTGCCATAATGGATCCCAGATATCTCTCTTTACAACGTCTGGATCCATATTTTTCAAATCATAAAGTGTGGTTTCAAAAATAGGTTCGCTTTCTTTATCCCAATTCCACAAGAAATTTACTTGAATATGCTTTCCGAAGTCATCATTATTATTAAGGTCGGCATCAATTACTGAATAAGTTGTTTCAAGGTCGACATTTTCTATCTTCAAAGTCCCGTCATTTGTAAGTACAAATTCTCTTACCATGGAATCGCCAGGTTTTATATTTTCTATATTAATGACTGCCTCTGGACTAATAGATAAATCCAGTGTACCTGCTGCAAATGTATTATTCGTTACCTCCTGGTCACTAAAATATGCAAACGTACCCCCCGCAAATAGAGTGACCCCAATTATTGCTGTTGCTATATTTAGACCTATCTTTTTCTTTATATTCATCTTTTCTTCATCTCCTCTTTCAAATCATGTCCGTATCATATTATTGTAATTCTAGAATTTACGTTAGAATCTCTAAAGAGTCACGCTCCTTTCTTTCATCCATAGTAAAAACAAGATGGATTCACCTCCCTTACTATCTGCTATCAATAGGTTTTCATGATGGAGGGCATAAGTAGATACCTATGTTTAAAGAATTAAAGCTTGAGTGTATGAAGCACGAGATGATTGTGTAAAAGCAAAGATCGAATTTAAATTTATTGTCATGGAGTTTAACTAGAAAAGTATATTTTTAATAACATAAGGAGAGGATCTGGGAGTAGTATTTCTTGATTCGTTTAAGATGATTAATATTTAGGGTTATATTTTGCTCAAAGGAATTGTCTATGGTGACAAGTTATTTTTCAATATGAATTTCTATTCCTAGTTTAGTTGGTGATAATCTTGCCTTTCTTGTTCAGTTGCCAAAGCATTGATGTCTAGCACTCTAAATTGATAGTATAAAAAATAATTTAAAATGTCAACTATAATTCCTAATATTATTTCTATTTTATATTTTCTGATATAATTCGATGCAAGTTTCTATAATTATACAGTAAATGACATATTATTTGCTATTATAGTTCTCTTATTTCATTGGTAATAGGTTGAGTTACGCAACAAATAAGGTCCATCCAGAACCTTTTGTAGTATCCTTAAAGGTGTAGTGTGCAATTTACGGCTGGTGGTGCTGTTTTGATTAGTGGGTGTGCAATCTCTAGATGGCCGTGCGGTTTGGATTAATGAACATGCTATCAAATAGACAGACCCTAAAACGCACAACACCTAGAGCATCCCCCCCTGCATTTAAAACAAAAAGACCCCTCAGCACCCTTCACAGCTATTGCTGTTACTAGGCACGGACAGGCCTTTTACATTTATTAAATTATCAATTTGCTAAAATAATCAACCCGAGAAAGTTGTTTACAAACCTATCTCATCTACCGCATAAGTAGCGTCTTCATTGCTAAAACCTTCAAATATTAACTGTTCTATTAAGCCACTTCTTGAGAAACTTGAAAAGTCTAAGTAATCCTGCGCCATTTTTACCGCTTGTTCTCGCCAATCAACATTAACCTGGTTGACTGCATAAGTAGCATCCTCATCACTGAAACCTTCAAATTTCAATTGCTCTATTAAACCACTCTTGGAAAAGGATGTAAAATCTAAATAGCTTTTAGCAGAATCGACTGCATTTTGCTGTGATAGAGTAGCTCCAGAATTAGATTTAGAAGCTTCTTCGGATGTCTCTGCCGTTTTTTCTACCTCTACTTCCTCCGCTTCATCTTCTTCTGTCTTTACAATAAGTTCTTCTTCGAGTTCACTGATTTCAGCATGAAGCGATTCCAATTCACTTTCTGCTTCTTCAACCTCCTTTGTTATGTTCTCTCGGTTGGCAGCAAGCTCCTCTAACCCTTCATATTTATCATTGTTTTCATCAATTGCATTTTTAACTTTTGATAATTCAGTATTTGCTTCCTTTAATTCCTCATTTACTGAATCAATTTCTTCTTGAATTGTTTTTAATTCTTGTTCAAATTCGGAAATCTTAGTCTGTAATTCCTCATAATTAATTGCCTCATCATCAATATCTACTGTTTCTTCTGAGCAAGCAACTAAGAAGATGAAAGACAACAATAGTATTAGATATTTTCTCATACATCCATCCCCCTGATCATATACGATGATTCTATTATCCTAGAAGTGGATGGATTATGCAATAACTTTTGATGGAATTGTATAATAATTCGAAATACTTCATGACTGGACTATTGATCAGTTGCTACGCGTGAGCCAATGTGCGCTTAATTGGGCGGATTTGGGACAAATGCTCTGACCCCATGTCCCAATTTTACAAGCTGAATTTACATGAATAATGGCATATATAGGAAAACTCCTAGCACGATCATGGTAAATAGCAGCACAATACTTTTCCAACGTTTTCTTTTCCAGAACAAGAGGGAGACGATGATACTCTGCACAAATATGAGCGTTGCCCCGATAATAACCATCCATAAAGAGCCAATTGCGTTTCCTAACATATTGATGACAATTCCAACAGGCATTAGAGCAACAGCGATTATGGCTGCAGGACTACCTTTAATTCGGTCTACAATTTCTTTCCATTCTGATTCAGGATATTGATCGTATTCCACGAGCGCAAACCACCCGGTAAGTATAACGATCGCACCTAGTACCGTAATTGATCCGATGTGAAAAACCTCCCTTAGTTCCATTTTAACCAACTCCTAGTTAAATGAAACGTGAAGGTGGGACATTGGGGTCAGAGCAAGTGTCCCAGTTTGAGGGACATTGGGGTCAGAGTAACTGTCCCAGTTAACTCATTTGTTAACCTCAGTATACTCACAGTGATCTTCAGTATTTACTAGAGTTTGATGTAGTTTTGGAAACTGCACGGCATATCTAATTGTGAATTTGAGCATTTTCACAAAAGACGTTCTTTTCTTTTATAAAGTTTCTGGGCAAGCGTAAGGCTAAGGACTTCAAGGGCAATTTCTTTCCTGAAAAGCTTTGGGCGACTCAAGGAATACCTTTACGAGATCACTGTAGCAATTCTAGCGTAGCTCCGCGGCCTGTTTTTCACCAGGGTATGTTTGTTAAAGGATACGAACAGGCCTTTTCAGAATAGGTACGCAAAAGATCAGTCCTAGAAAGTGGGACAGTTACTCTGACCCCATTGTCCCTCTCCAAACTGGGACAGTTGCTCTGACCCCGTTGTCCCTGTCCTCGATTTCGATATTGTTGTAATCAACTGTTGAAAGTCATATAATATAACTACTCGAAGTAATTGAATTCACTATAGAAAGGTAGCAGTACCATGAATTTATATGAAAAGTTGCTAGCAAAGGAAGAAAAGATTGCAGTAGTTGGATTAGGTTATGTAGGATTGCCGTTAGCGGTTGAATTTGCTAAAAAGTTTGATGTTGTTGGTTATGACTTGAATAAGGATAAGTTAGCTAAATATAGAAGTGGGATTGATGTGACAGATGAAGTGGGCGATCAAGCAGTTCAGGAGACAACGTTGCAATTTACAAGCGAAGAACACGATCTGCAAGATTGTAAATTTCATGTTGTAGCAGTCCCAACACCCATTAATACCGACAAAACACCGAACTTAAAACCGATAATTGGTGCAAGTGAAGCAATCGGCAGAAATTTAACGCAAGGCTCCATTGTTGTCTACGAATCCACCGTCTATCCTGGTACGACAGAAGAGATTTGTATTCCTATATTAGAAGAGGTCTCCGGATTGAAGTATGGAACAGACTTTAAAGTTGGGTATTCACCTGAACGGATCAATCCAGGTGATAAAGTTAATACATTAACTAAAATCACAAAAGTTGTATCTGGCTCAGATGAAGTTGCACTTAGAGAAATCTCAGCGATTTATGGCGCCATTATTGAAGCTGGGGTGTTCGAAGCGGAATCCATCAAAGTTGCTGAAGCTGCTAAAGTAATTGAAAACTCCCAGAGAGATATCAATATTGCTTTTATGAATGAACTTGCCATGGTATTTGATAAAATGGACATTGATTCAAAAGCTGTGCTTGAAGCAGCAGGAACGAAGTGGAATTTCCTTAACTTTACCCCTGGCTTAGTTGGTGGTCACTGTATCGGTGTTGATCCATACTATTTCACTTATAGAGCGGAACAGCTTGGCTACCATTCCCAGATTATTCTTTCCGGGAGAAAAGTGAATGATGATATGGGCCAGTTTATCGGTAATAGTGTCATTAAACAAATGATCAAAGCGAAGCAGGATATTGATGGTGCACAAGTAGCCATTCTAGGGCTGGCATTCAAAGAAAATGTTGCTGATGTCCGGAATTCGAAGGTTATCGATGTGATTGAGGAATTGAGGGAATATGGCATAGACCCAATTGTCTACGATCCTCATGCAGATCCAGAAGAAGTTTACAACGTATTTAATGTCCGTCTATCTGATAAAGAAGGTATTAAGAATGTAGATTGTATTGTTTTAGCTGTTCCACATAAAGAAATTCTTGAGGATTTCACGCTTGAAGAGCTCGATAAGTTATATCGAAACGATAAGAAAGTATTCATCGATATTAAGAGCGTCTTAGATAGAAAAGAATGTGAAGCCAAAGGATTCCAATATTGGAGTTTATAAGTCGAGATACAGGAAGCGATCGCTTCCTGTATTTTAAATTACAGCATGTTCCTCTTCCTTTATATCTGTAATAAACATATGCCCAGGTGCATGTGTAATTACGAACTCTGGCTTACTTGCCATTACCGTTGCCTGCGGTGTGACGCCGCAGCCCCAGAACACAGGAACTTCTCCGTCTTCGATCGTGACCGGATCACCAAAGTCAGGTTTGTTCATATCTCTAATTCCAATTTGTGCAGGATCACCAATATGGATAGGCGCACCGTGAACAGATGGGAATCTGGAAGTGATTTGCACCGCTCGTATTGCGTCTTTAGACTTCATTGGGCGCATGCTGACAACCACTGGTCCTTGAAATACACCAGCAGATTCACAAGAGATATTGGTTTTGTACATCGAAACATTACGGCCTTCCTCGATATAGCGAATCGGGATTCCATTTTCGAGCAAAGGTTTTTCAAATGTAAAACTGCAACCAATTAAAAAGGATACCAAATCATCCTGCCAATACGCTGTGACGTCCGTTACTTCTTCCGCTAGTTCACCATTTTTGTAAATTCGATATTTAGGAAGATCGGTACGTAGTCTGCAGTCGGGGCCGACTTCTTCGGTACCGGGGAACCAGTATCTGTTACTTCGATTAATGGACAAGTTTTGGGATTGCGTATACAGAACAGCAAGAAATCATATGCATAATTTTTAGGTAATATAACAAGGTTTGCCTGTGTATACCCTGATGCCTGACCTGTCGTCGGTTGAGTCCAGTCTCCTGTCCTGATTTTTCCTCTCAATTGTTCCACTGCTTCCATCCTGTAATCTCCCCCTTATAAAAATATCATTATAAGATGTCACCCAATCTTATTTAACATCCTCAATAGCCGTTCTCTTCTTTTATAAAGTTTCTGGGCAAAGGTAAGACTAACAGCTTCAAAGCTAATTTCTTTTCCTGGGAAACTCTGGGCGATTCGAGGAATATCTTCAGAGATTACCGTTGCAATCCTTGTATATCCCCCAGTTGGCTGCCTGTCAGCCAGAAGAATGATTGGCAGTCCGCTAGCAGGTACCTGCACGGTTCCTGGTAGGATTGCATCTGAAATAATATCTGCTCCGGCCGCATGCTCGATTGCCTTTCCTTCGAGCCTCGTTCCCATTCTGTCCGTTTTTGTTGTTATTCTATATGTTTCTGATAAGAATGTATGCAGTCCCGCTTTTGTAAACGCATGTTGATCCGGACCAAGGATAACACGCATTCTTTTTGACTTTGTATAATTCGGAATTAAATGAGGGAGTAACGAGCGTCCTGCTTTATCAAACTTGGGCTCTCCAGCTGGCAATCGATCACCTTCAGCTAAGTAATCACCAGTAAGTCCGCCAATTTTCGCCTTCACATATGTCGATCGGCTCCCCATCAATTTATCCGTAGTAATTCCACCGCCGACCGCAATATAAGCATACGAACCATCAATCGGTTTTCCGAAAGAAAGCTCTTGTCCCTTTTCAACTATCTCGGAGTGCCACATTGAAATAGCTCTTCCATCTAGTTTGGGAGAAAGATTCGCGCCACAGATTGCGATAACCGTGTCCTGTAAAAATTTAAGCTTCGGTCCCATAATAACCACTTCTATACCAGCTGCTTCTCGTGGGTTGCCAACTAGAATATTTCCAATCTGTAAAGCAAAAGGGTCCATCGCTCCTGCTACAACCATGCCAAATTGCTGATAGCCAACACGTCCCAAATCTTGAATTGATGTGGAAAGACCGGGCTTCACTACTTTAATTACTGCATTTTCCAATTAACTCCCCACTCTTTTTATCAGAATTCCGTTTGCTTCAAGACCTTCTTTCAGGTGATGTACAAAATCGAGTGCTTGCGGTGTATCTCCATGAACACAAATTGTATCAGCTTGCATCTCGATTTCTGAACCATCCACCGCTACAACTTTCCTATCTTTCACCATGCGGATTACACGGGAAACTGCCTCTTCCGTTTCCGTGATCAATGCATTTGATTCGGTTCTTGGCGTTAGTGTTCCGTCAGGCTGATACGTGCGATCCGCAAAAACTTCCTGCGCAACTTTTAAACCAATCTTTTCCCCAGCTTTAACGAGTTCACTGCCAGCGAGACCGAAAAGAATCAGGTCTTCATTAACATCATAAATCGCTTTCGCTATCGCATGAGCTCGGTCTTTGTCACGTGCTGCTATATTATAAAGAGCGCCATGTGGTTTGACGTGATTGAGTTTCTTATCAAATAGCTTAGCAAAAGCCTGAACCGCGCCAATCTGATAAACGACGATGTTATAAATTTCTTCCGGATCAAGAAGGAGAGAGCGTCTTCCGAATCCTTGCAAATCCTGGAATCCTGGATGTGCTCCGATCCCCACGTTATTCAGAGCAGCACGCTCGACAGACTCACGAAGCACATTATGATCACCTGCATGGTAACCTGCAGCAATATTTGCAGAGGTAATATATTGCATCACCAATTCATCCTGTCCAATCCGATAAGTACCGAAACTCTCCCCTAAATCACTGTTTAAGTCAACAACATGCTTTGTCATCTCCCCACCTCCTGATAGAGTTCCTTCATTACCTGATACGTATTCCTAGAAACTTCTTGGGCAATATTATCGTACTCTTTTTCCGTTATTGGTTTGAAGCGGACATAATTACCCGTCCGGAGTAGAATAGGTGTCTCGCTCTCCGGGTCATATAAATTCAAGGGCGTTCTTCCGATAATTTGCCAGCCACCTGGAGATTCTAATGGGTAAACACCTGTTTGCGAACCAGCAATACCGACAGAGCCGGCAGGAATCTTGGTTCGCGGAGATGCAATTCGTGGTGTTGCAATTTTTTCCGACATGCCTCCTAAATAAGGGAATCCAGGCGCAAAGCCCATCATATAAATAAGATAGTCCCGTTCAGAATGAGTCTTGATTACTTCCTCTTCTGTAAGCTGATTTTCAGCCGCTACATGTTCTATATCTGGTCCATATATCCCGCCGTAACATACCGGAATTGTGATTATTTCTGCAGGTGGGATTGGAATATCAGATAGACCCTTATATAAAAAAATCATGCGTGCTTTTAAATCCTCATATGTCGTCTGAACAGGATCATAATAAATAGTAATGGCCGTATAAGTCGGAATCCATTCGATGATCCCGCAATTATTCTCCTTTTCCAACAATGCAGAGAGGCTGCGAATTCTCTCGTTCGTTTCCTTTGATATGGAATCGCCCAATTGAATTCTTAAGCCTCTGTCGCCATAAGCTTCTATTACAAACATTTATTTCCCCACTTCTATCCTGCTTTTTATAATACTTCTATCATATCATATTAGAAGATCTGAGGAACCATCTGGAATAGCGTTCTAATTCCTAGTATTGTCGTCAGTATGACAACAATCGCTCCAAACACCGTTAACCAGATTGGATGTTTGTAATCACCCATTATTTTCTTATTATGGGCAGCAAATAACATGGAACCAAGCGTCAGCGGCAGAATTAAACCATTCACTGCACCAGCAAGCACAAGCAATGTCGCTGCTTGACCAACAACAAGATATACTATCGTAGAGAATAAAATAAACCCAATAATCCAGTACTTATGATATTTATCAAAAATGCTATGGAAGGAGCGTAAGAATGAGACTGATGTATAAGCCGCTCCAATTACTGATGAAATCCCTGCAATCCAGAGTACGATACCAAACATACGGTAACCAATATCTCCTGCAGCGTATTGAAACACGGTTGCCGCCGGGTTATCCGGGTCAAGAGCCACACCCTGCATAACAACGCCTAACACAGCTAAAAACAACAAAATCCGTACAAGGGAAGCAACACCAATTCCCAAATAAGCAGTTTTATTTACTTCTGATATGGAATCTTTTCCGCTAATCCCAGCATCAAGCAAACGATGCCCACCAGAAAAAGTGATATACCCTCCAACTGTACCACCGACAATCGTGATGATGGCATATACATCAATCTCTAGCGGAACAAAAGTACGATAAATTGCATCCCCTACAGGTGGCTGGCTAACGAACATGACGTAAGCAATTAATAAAACCAGCATTGCTCCTAGAATATTCACGACTCGGTCCATCGCCGCTCCGGCCTCTTTCGATAAGAAAATAAATATCGCCAATGCAGCGGAAATGATCGCTCCAACTTTCGGATCGAGTCCAATAGCTACATTCATCCCAAGACCAGTACCACCAATATTCCCGATATTAAATGCAAGGCCACCGATGACTATAAATATCGCAACGACATATCCCAATCCAGGTAGTACTTTATTCGCAATCTCTTGACCCCGCAAACCCGAGACACTGATGATTCGCCACACATTAAGCTGTGCTCCTATATCAAGAATAATGGATAGTAAAATTACAAATCCAAAACTCGCCAACAGTGTTTCCGTAAACACCGCCGTTTGTGTTAAAAATCCAGGACCAACCGCAGATGTAGCCATTAAAAAGGCAGCACCTAGAAGTGATCTTCTGCGTGACTTTTGGTCCTTTATAGAAAGTAATTCATTATTTTTATTTGACTTTGACATAATTTCCTCCTAAGCCCTGTCATTTGACAGTTATTTCATTTTTTATTATTAAATTGCACGGAACTTATTATAATACCATGAAATGCATATAAAAATCTTGGTTAATGTATATAATTAGTTTGTCTGTTTTTGGAAAAAATTATCATTATATATCCCGAAAAAATGATAGTAATTCTTGTAATCTATGATATGATAGAGAGAGTGGATTGGGATTCAGCATATCCGCTTATTTGTAACGCGAATTTAATATACGAGATGTCGTTTTTATAGTAAAATAAAGAGAATCATGTCTAATGCCACATTTATAATAAGGAGTTAACTGAACATGTCTCATAATAATAAGAATGTCCGGATTGTCAGGGTAAAGAAAAAGAAATTACGGAAAAAAGTTCTATTTGTTTTAATCCCTCTTCTCATTGCTTTCCTAAGTATAGTTGGCTACGGTGCTTATTTATATACAAAAGCAGACACCGTTTTATCTGATTCCTATGTAGAAGTTGAAAGGGAAAAATCCCCATTAAGAGACGCTGAAATTGATCCGAATATTGATAATGTCTCCGTACTCATCATGGGTGTGGATTCTAATGATCACCGTGACAATGCAGAAAGTGCGCGCACAGACGCTTTAATGGTTGCAACATTTAATAAAGATGATAAAAGTATTAATATTGTAAGTATTCCTAGGGACTCATTAGTTTATATTCCTGAAGTTGGTTACGAAGATAAAATTAATCATGCACATTATTTCGGCGGTACAGAAGCAGCTATTGAAACAGTCGAGAATCTGTTGGATATCCCAATTGACTATTATGTAAAATTAAATTTCCATGCATTTGTTGATGTAGTTGATGCATTAGACGGAATTACCGTAGATGTACCTTACGAATTCAAGGAATCCAATTCCATGGACAAACGAGATTCAATCCACCTCTATCCAGGTGTCCAAAATGTAGACGGGGAAGAAGCACTCGCACTTGCAAGAACAAGAAAGCTTGATAACGATATTCAACGTGGTATAAGACAGCAAGAGATTATAAAATCTGTCATTGATAAAGCAACATCTGTCAACTCAATCTTAAATTATGATGACTTACTCGAAGCTGTTGGAGATAACCTTGTAACGAATATGACCTTTAGCGATATAAAAACATTTATTACTTACGGAACAAGTGGAGGTAAGCTAAAAGTCGATACCTATACACTAGAAGGGACCGACTATCAACCAGGCGGTGTTTATTACTGGGCACTGGATTACCCAGCATTGGAAGAAACAAAAATGCTGTTAAAAGATCATCTAGAGCTCCCAAATGCCATTGTAGATAATGACGATAATGACGATGGCTGGGTACAGGAAGATGCAGCTACGAATGAAAGTTATTAAGACAAATGCAGCCAATCACTTGGATGATTGGCTGCATTTTTTATATTTCCTTTGTTAATTCCCTTATAATCATTTGTTGATAGTTCCGGATTGCTTCGGACTGGCCATGATATGGGTCCTTAAGAACCGGAATCTCAAGCAAACCTTCATAATCGGGATAATTATAAATAATGGTGTTTTTTATACCTGGTATGTTTTCGTTTGCAGCGAGTTTTATATTTATCTTTACTAGCCTCGCAACGTGTTCTAGATCAATGAACTCTTCTTGCAAATAACTATGCTGTTCACTCGTTGGATCATTAATGATAATATTTAGCTTAGCCCTTGCCGTTATCGCTTCATCCATAACTACTTCCCGCTGACCAGCATGCTTACCACCCAAAAAGAGTTCATAAAAATACAACGTTCTCGCTTGATTATATTTGATAAATCCTTCCCACATCATATCAGACTCACTAGATTCTATTGCTTGGCGAAAGGATTTCAACGCTTCATCTAGATAGATGGAAAGCAACTCTATATTTCTTTCGTCCAGGCTTTCTTTTGGATATTTATGTAATGTACGTAAAGATTGAATAGATAATAGATCATATTCTGCAATATCTAACATCTCACGGATGAGTTTCATCGCCTTTTTATTGTAAAATAAACCTAAATAATTGTAGTAAACTGTTTTCGTTACGGCATTCTTCAACATGGAACCACGTACGGAGAGCAAGGGAATTGTATTATCTGTCTTTTCGATGGCGATCAACTGCTGATATTTCATAACAGCAGTGATTAATTTAACTGTCTCTATTTATTGTTATTGTTCAATGTAATTGTAGCTAACCTTCAGTCTTGACGGCAACGGTATTTAGACTTCAGTTTTAAAAAAAGAATTCGATTATCCATATTAGTCCTTGTACACTAAAGAATCTAGCCTTAGTAGATGGCTAGATTCTTAGATTTACTTATTTACTTATATTGTACAAAATTAAACTTAAGTACAGGGTTAACTAATATGTCTCGATGTAATTTCTTTAAATTGCTAATTTGCTTTTCAGCCCATCGAATATCTGTAGCGTATTGGTGCGTTGCAGATCCGTGACGGGCCATACCTTCTGGATTCCAGCGCATCTTATACAAGGTATTTTGATTATAGGCGTTATGAATATATCTATCACCTATAAATTTAGCGCCGCCCACAATTGCTTTGTAAGGTGTATCCCATCCTTCTTGATACGCTCTCTCTGAACCACATTTTTCTGGACAAGAGTCTACCGCGCCAATACCGAACATATTGTAAACCTTCTTACCATTTACGGTAATTCCATTGGAGAGCCTTGATGTTCCATTGCCAGTTTCCAATAATGCATGGGACAGCAAATATAGCTCATTGATATTGTGCTTTTTTGCTGCATCAATGAATGCTTGCCCTGTACCTGCGAGAATTCCTTTTCCTTGGAGATATTTATTCAGTTCTGGAGCTGTAGCACCAACTGTTGACGATAAGTCTAAGTGCTGGAACTCATCAACATCTTTATTCATGGGATCAAGATACTCTAACGTATCCGATTCAGTAGCGTTCCTCCAAGCATCATAAGGAACTTGTAACCATGTGCCCTTTTTCCCAATTACCTCAAGTACTTTTCCTTTACTCAATGAACCATATTTATGAGAGTTTGCAGTGGCTTCTGCTCTTACATTCAAATTGCTTGCAGTAACAATCGCCATTTGAAGTTTCTGTTCATTTACAAGAGAACGATGAACATAGCTATTTTTACCGTTATACCAAACTTTATACCATTCTGTACTTCCATTAAAACTAGAACCTGTTACTGTTCCTAGAATGACCAATGTGGTATTCGGTCCTACTGTATGGTTAACAGTTGACGTTGTATTTGCCTTAGCTCTTAAATTAACATTTGAGCTTGAAATCGTTGTTCCTTTTTGGCCAAGATTGACATAGCTGCTTGAAATATATGCAGGGTCGTTTCGATATTTATCTGTTTGAGGGTTGGCTGCCATTTGCATCTTAAGAGCATCATTCAAACTAATATTAAAGCTCTCAATAGTGTTTCTGTTGTTATAAATTTCTTTCAACTTAGAAATAGTAATTTCATCCGCAATCCCATGGGCTTTTAAATCGTTATCTCTCTGGAATTGAATTAACCGTTTCTCTGTCAGACTTCCGAACACTGGACCATCTGCTAATCCACTGTAACCTAAAGCCTTCAGCATCTTTTTAATTTCTGCTGTGTACTGATTACTCTTTCCTCTTTGATAAGGGCTGTTGTATACCTCATCCAGCTTTTCTTGAGTCTTTTGATCTGCAATTCCAGTCACAGTAAGTCCGTAATATGCTTGGAACTCCTTAACACGTTTTGCTGTATGACTACCATATTTACCTGTTTCCGCTATTCCATCAAAACCTAGTGCATTTAGCTTTTGTTTGATTGGAATAACTCCTGGGTGGTCATCTCCTTGCCGGAATTCCGTCTTATTGTAGTCTTGATAGATTTTCTCTAAGGTTGTTAATGTTGGGCCATCTACAATACCATGAGCCTTTAGACCATTGTCGTTTTGAAATTGTTTTACACGCTTTTCCGTGAGACTTCCAAAGACAGGGCCTGCGGCAAGCCCACTATAACCAAGGGCATTTAGCATCTCTTTAATTTCAGCTGTACGGTTATTGCTATTTCCTTTTTGATAGGGACTGTTATATACCTCATCTAGCTTTTCTTGAGTCTTTTGATCCGCAATACCATTCACAGTAAGTCCATAGTATGCCTGGAATTCGCTAACACGTTTTGCTGTATGACTACCATATTTACCTGTTTCCGCTATTCCATCAAAGCCTAGGGCATTTAGCTTTTGTTTGATTGGAATAACTCCTGGGTGGTCATCTCCTTGCCGGAATTCCGTCTTATTGTAGTCTTGATAGATTTTCTCTAAGGTTGTTAATGTTGGGCCATCTACAATACCATGAGCCTTTAGACCATTGTCGTTTTGAAATTGTTTTACACGCTTTTCCGTGAGATTTCCAAAGACAGGGCCTGCGGCAAGACCACTATAACCAAGGGCATTTAGCATCTCTTTAATTTCAGCTGTACGGTTATTGCTATTTCCTTTTTGATAGGGACTGTTATATACCTCATCCAGCTTTTCTTGAGTCTTTTGATCTGCAATACCAGTCACAGTAAGTCCATAGTATGCCTGGAATTCGCTAACACGTTTTGCTGTATGACTACCATATTTACCCGTCTCTGCTATTCCATCAAAACCTAGTGCATTTAGCTTTTGTTTGATTGGGATAACTCCTGGGTGGTCATCTCCTTGCTGAAATTCCGTTTTATCATAAGCAGCTTTCAGCTTAGAGTATGTAGGTTCATCCACTATACCGTGAGTTTTTAAGCCATTATCATTTTGGAATTGTTTTACTCTCACTTCAGTAAGACTGCCGAAAACAGGACCTTCCGCAAGTCCACCATAACCAAGAGCATTTAATATCTTTTTAACCTCTGCTGTACGACTATTACTATTTCCAATTTGATAGGGACTATTATAAATTGCGTTCAGTGTATCAAGTGTTTTTTGATCGACTTCCCCTGTTACATTTAGTCCATAGTATGCTTGAAATTCTTTCACACGCTTCGCCGTGTGGCTGCCATAATTCCCAGTCTCCGCTATTCCATCAAATCCGAGTGCATTTAGTTTTACTTTAACCGGAATAACATCCTTATGGTTATCACCTAGTTTATATGGTAACTCTAACGATCCTTTAGAAAATGCACTAATTTCGTTAGTTTGATTTTCCTCTTCAGATTCCTTTTCACTTTCTCTTGAACTATCATTTGAGGCTTTATTCTCCACTTCTGAATCTTTTTCTTTAGTGGTATCTGTTTCATTGCTGGCATCATTTGAAGGGGACTTAGTCATTTCTTCCTCTGTAGTTTCTTCTTCAGAAGGCTCTTCATTCAATTTTGCCTCATCTTCCGTACTAGAGTTTTCATCCTCCGAGTCGTCTAAAGAAGAGTCTTCTATTTCTAGATTTTCCTCCTCGGATTCATCAGTCTCTTCCTCCACACTGAGAATCACCTCATTGTTTATTACTGACGCATTTACTCCTGAAATACTAAAGTAGAAAATCATAAAGAAAATTACTGTATAAGTTATTAATTTCCTTATCACTTTAGTTTTCACCTCCTTTTCTACTACTCTTCTATTATCGGCAAAATTTATTTTTTTTCAAGGCCTTCATTTAAATTCTCACGCATAATGTAAATAGTTTTAAACTTATTTGTGTAAAAAAACAGAGATACCTGTAATAGATATCTCTGTAGAATAAAATTTACTTTTTCATTAGATTGAAAGACTTAGCAATTGCTTGTGCAGTTACTATACCAAGTTTATCACGATAGCTTTTACTTCTTAATAAATTGTTCTCTTTCTGGTTGTCTATAAACATATATTCAAGAAGTAATGCTGGCATTGTGCTTTCCCTCAGTACATGGTAATTAGCCCTTTTTGCTCCACGGTCGTTAATTCCGTTATTCGTATTCAACCAACTTGCGATATGATCATGAATATCATTTTGTCTGTCTATTGTTTCCCGTGAAACTGGCCCATTATAGATATATGACTCAAAACCGTTCGCACTGCCGTTATGTGCATTCATATGTAGGCTGAGAAAGAAATTCACTCCCAAACTATTTGCTGCATTTGTACGTTCATATAAACTAACAGTTTCGTCCGCAGCTCTTGAAAGAATAACTCTGACACCGGAGTAGCCAGCTAATTCCTCTGCAATCTTCTTACCAATATCAAGAACGGCGTCTTTTTCTTTGAGTCCATATCCTGAACTTCCGGGATCATTACCACCGTGCCCAGGGTCAATATAAATCGTAATAATACTGGAGTTGTTCTTTATCTCTTTAAGCGTCCTTTCATCTGCAATCCCGCTTACTGGTAAATTATTATCCTGTTGGAATTGCTTTACGCGGGTCTCTGTTAGACTACCAAAATGACTTGTTAGGGCTAGACCATCATAACCTAGAGAATTAAGTTGTCTCTTCAAATCAATAACTTCCGGCTTTCTATCTCCTTTTTTCAAAGCATTAGCCAAAATACTATCCAACTTATCCAAAGTTTGATTATCTGCAAAACCATAGTCTCTTAACCCATAGTCTCTTTGAAATTCTTTTAGGCGCTTCTCTGTTAAGTTACCAAACACAGGGCCTTCTGCCAGTCCATTATAACCTAATGAATTAAGCTTACTTTTTAGGTCTGTTACTATCGGACTAACATTACCTTTTTTTATCACTTTAGCTTCCAGTTTACTAATAGTCTTATCATCTGCTATGCCATGTGCTTTTAGATCATTATCTCTTTGGAATTGAATTAACCGTTTCTCTGTCAGAGCTCCGAAGACTGGACCATCTGCTAATCCACCGTACCCCAGGGTATTCAGTATTTTTTTAATCTCCGCTGTGTACTGATTACTCTTTCCTCTTTGATAAGGGCTGTTGTATACCTCATCCAGCTTTTCTTGAGTCTTTTGATCCGCAATACCAGTCACAGTAAGTCCGTAATATGCTTGGAACTCGCTAACACGTTTTGCTGTATGACTACCATAGTTCCCTGTCTCTGCTATTCCGTCAAAACCTAATGCGTTTAGCTTTTGCTTGATTGGAATAACTCCTGGGTGATCATCTCCTTGCTTGAATTCCGTCTTATTATAAGCAGCCTTCAATTGAGAATATGTTGGTTCATCTACAATACCATGAGCTTTTAGCCCATAGTCACTTTGAAATTGCTTTACATGTTTTTCTGTGAGACTACCAAAGACAGGACCTGCAGCAAGCCCACTATAACCTAGTGCATTTAGCATCTCTTTAACTTCAGCTGTACGACTATTGCTATTTCCTTTTTGATAGGGACTGTTATATACCTCATCTAGTTTTTCTCGAGTCTTTTGATCAGCAACTCCAGTCACGGCAAGTCCGTAATATGCTTGGAACTCGCTAACACGTTTTGCTGTATGACTACCATACTTCCCTGTCTCTGCTATTCCGTCAAAACCTAATGCATTTAGCTTTTGCTTGATTGGAATAACTCCTGGATGATCATCTCCTTGCTTGAATTCCGTCTTATTATAAGCGGCCTTCAATTGAGTATATGTTGGTTCATCTACAATACCATGAGCTTTTAGCCCATAGTCATTTTGGAATTGTTTTACTCTCACTTCAGTAAGACTGCCGAAAACAGGGCCTTCCGCTAGTCCACCATAACCAAGAGCATTTAATATTTTTTTAACTTCAGTTGTACGACTGTTACTATTTCCAACTTGATAAGGACTATTATAAATTGCATTGAGTGTATCAAGTGTTTTTTGATCAACTTCCCCTGTTGCATTTAGTCCGTAGTATGTTTGGAATTCTTTCACACGCTTCGCCGTGTGGCTGCCATAATTTCCAGTCTCCGCTATTCCATCAAATCCGAGTGCATTTAGTTTTACTTTAACCGGAATAACATCTTTATGGTTATCACCTAGTTTATATGGTAACTCTAACGGGCCAGAAGAAAATACACTTGATTCATTAGTTTGATTTTCCTCTTCAGATTCCTTTTCATTTTCTCTTGAACTATCTTCTGAGGCTTTATTCTCCACTGCTGAATCTTTTTCTTTAGTAGAATCCGCTTCATTGTTGACATCATCTGAAGAGGACTCAGTCATTTCTTCCTCTATAGATTCCTCTTCAAAACTCTCCTCATTCGATTCTGATTCAGCCTCGGTACCGGAATCACCCTCCGAATTATCTGAGGATTCTTCTATTTCTAGGTCTTTCTCCTCAAGTTCCTCAGATTCATCAGTTGTTTGTTCCTCTACACCAGGAATCTTCACCTCATTGTTTTTTACTGACGCATTTACTCCTGGAATACTAAAGTGGAAAATCATAAAGAAAATTACTGCATAAGTTATTAATTTCTTTATCACTTTAGTTCACCTCCTTTTCTACTACTTCTTCTATTATCGACAAGATTTTCCTTTATTCAATAGCATATACTATATTAGTTGATTTCAATAAAGATTCGTGAGTAACATTTTACAATCTATTGCATAATCCTGTAATATGTTATTTAGTATACTTACCCATACATTATATTTAGAATCTATCCTATAGGAGTGTTAATGAAACACATAAATGATTACTTTATAAACTAACTGACAACAGTATTGATTCCAAATTGGAGGAAACTGGTTTTGGCACTTAACTGATATTGTCGGAAGGGTATGATTACATCTATGTAGGGAAAGATATTCTACAAAATATTAATTTTATAAGCTGAAGTATTCAAAGTGAGCATAAAAAACGTACTTACCATTAATGAAGTCTAAATATACGGCTGAAGCGTAGGAGTCTATTATGAGTATAAAC